>NZ_CP041164.1:0-108983 GCF_006740765.1 Leisingera aquaemixtae | reverse complement strand
CTGGGCGGATTGCGGCTCCGCTGCCACGGCGGCCAGGACAGGCAGGCGGACGCCGGGCAGGCTGGCGGCAGGCGCGGAGGTGCTGGCGAGCATGTCGGGCAGAGCCTGTGCAGGGGATGCCGCAGCGGCCTGAGCGGCAGCGGGTGCAAGGCTGGTTGCTGGCGGGGCGGCAGAGGCGAGGCGGCCGGCTGCGGGAGCTTTCGAATGCGCTTTGGACAGCGGGATGCTGCCTGCGCTGAGGCCTTGGCTTTGCGCTTGAGATTCAGGGGCTTGCTTGCCTTTCGCCGCCTGCGGCACGGCCTCGGACCGCGGGATGCGGTGGGCCTGCAGGTTGAGGGCGCTTTCCGGTGCGGGCTGCTGCGGCAGCGGACCAGGAGAGAGCGAGTTCAGCAGCGCGGCGGCTCCGCCAGCGTGGACCAGGGCGGAGGCCGCAAGCCCAGCACCCATATGGCCGGGTGCGCATCACCCGTCCGTTTCCGGGGTGACGACCAGCACCACCTCGCGGAATCCCAGCGCTTCGCCCTCAGCCACCAGCGGCAGCACTTTGCGCAGTTCAGCCGCGCGGTGGGCGTTGATGCGCAGGCGCAGCTCCGGATCGTCTGCCAGCAGGGCGGAGAGGGCAGGGGAGAGGCGCTGCGGGCGATCGCCTCCCCGTCGAGCGCCAGGGCGCCTTGGGCGGAGATGGCCAGGGTGACGCCGCCCGAGGGCATATCGCGGCCGGTGACGGCGGTGGCGGGGCGGACGTCAAACGGGGCGGTTGCGTCCATCCGGCCGATCAGCATGAAGAAGACCAGCAGGAAGAACACCACGTCGATCAGCGCGATGATGGTTTCCGAATGCGGGTTGCGGGCCGGGCGGTTGAGCTTCATGGCGCCGCCTGCAGCCGCAGCACGCGCAGGCGGGTGACGCCGGCCAGGGCGGCGCTGTCCATCACGTGATCAGCGCCTGGGTCTGCGCCGCACCGGAGGGCAGGATCACCACCTGGGTCAGCGGTTCCCCGGCCACGGCGGCGGCGAGGGCGGCTTGCAGGGTTTCCGCGTCCAGCGCGGTGCCGCGCAGTACCGGCACGCCGTCGGCGCCGAGGCGGATCATCAGGGTGCCTGCCGGGGACTGGGGAGTGCCCGCAGCGCCTTCGGAGGGTTTCACCGCCGGGATCATGTCGAGTTCAGGTAGGTGGAGGTCACATGAGAACACCAGCAGGATCAGCATTACGTCGATCATCGGCACCAGCGAGATCAGGGCGCGGGGGCGGGCGGGCCGGTTGAGGTCATGCCGCCCTCGAAGCCATTCCCCTACGGAGGCTCGCGCCCGGTTCCGAGGGGGGCGCATTCGCGCCCGCCCTGTGGGGCGGGCCGGGCGCGAACCGGACCGCAAGCGGTCCGGTGAAGAATTGACTGAGAGCAAGAGGCCATTTTTAACGCGACCCGTCGATCAGCAGCAGGCGGCCGGCGGCGCTTTCGATGGCTTGCGCGGCGGCGTCGATGCGGGCGGCGAACAGGCCGGCGGCGACGGCGGCGGGGATCGCCACCATCAGGCCCGCGGCGGTGGTCAGCAGCGCCTGCCAGATGCCGCCGGCAAGCACCGAGGCGTTGGCGGCGCCTTGCGCCAGCTCCAGCTCCTGAAAGGACTGAATCATGCCCAGAACGGTGCCGAGCAGCCCTAGCAGCGGGGCAACCATGGCGATCAGCTCCAGGAGGCGGATCAGGGAGTTCATGCGGCTGACTTCCTCATTGCCGCGGCGTTGCAGCTCATCCTGCAGCAGCGGGCCGCGCAGGCCGTCCTGCAGTGCCTGCATGGCATAACCCATCACCCGGCCGGCGGGGGATGGGTCGGTCCCGATGCTTTGCTGAGCACGTGTGCGGTCGCCGTCCCGCCACAGGTCCAGGGCCTGTTCGCGGGCCGCCGCGCCGGAACGCACCGGCCAGAGCTGGATCAGCTTCACCGCGATCACGGTCACCGACAGCAGCGACATCAGCGCCAGAAGCGCAATCACCGGGCCGCCGGTGCCAAGCATATCCCAGGTGCCGCTCATGGCTTATTTCACCAGCGGCGCGGCGGCGCGGGAACCGAGCTCGAGGATCGGGAAACAGTCGATCTGGTCCTCGTTCTGGGGCTGGCAGGAGGTGATGTCATGCAGCAGGATTTCAGAGATGTTGCCGCAGGCGATTTCCGGAATCTCGAACAGTTTCAGGGTGGTGCGCTGGACCGGCAGCGGGGCGGCATCAATCGACAGCAGCCGGTCGATCACCCCCTGGCCGTCGAGAATGGCGAGCGACATCTCGAAGCCTTCGAAGCTTTTGCCGGTCTGGTTGCGGAACAGGAAAAAGGCGCGGCAGCCGCCGCCCTCGATCTCCTCGGTCTTGTTCAGCTCGACCCGCAGCGGGCCGGTTTCCGCCGCGGCGGCGAGCGGCAGGCAGATCAGGGCGAGGGCAGTCAGCAGGCGGGTCAGGGGCATCACTGTCTCCGGGGTGCGGTGGGAGGCCCAGCCCGCAACCGCTGCGGGCCGGGCTGTTGTTCGGGTCAGGCCAGGGCTGTCAGCGCCTTTTCGATGCGGTCCATGGCATCGCGGGCGGAGTCGAGGTCGCGGCGTTTCAGGTGCCGGGCGGCCACGTGCAGGGCGCGGGCCAGCCGGCTGCGGGCCTTGCCCGGGGCGCGGGCGACGCTGGCCTGCAGCGACTGGGCGCGCTTGACCTGCGCGCCCAGGCTGCGCTGGTCCATTTCGCGCTGGCCGCGTTTCATTGCTTTGGCCTCGTCCTCGCGGTCCTTGCCGGTGCGGGCGACAGCGCGTTCGATCACCAGGATCATCGTCTCAGCCTCCTGCAGGCGGCCCTGGTTGATCAGGCTGACGGATTTCGCCAAGGCGCGCTTGAGCTTCAGCTCCAGCGGGCCGGGGGCGAGGCTGATCCGCGGCTGGATGCGCTTGAGGCGGCGTTTCAGCGGCGCGACGGCCTTTTCGCCGATGTCCGGGGCAGAGATGCCGGCGGCGGTCTCCTCTGTCACCTGGCCCTCGGGCTTTTCCGGCTTGAGACTGTCCAGCAGGTTGCCGCCGTCGTCGTAGAACAGCACGTTGACCTTGGGCTTGCCGCGCTTGAGGAATTTCTTCAGCTCAGTGATCATGCGCTGCGGCGCGGTTTCGCAGATCATCTCCATCGCGCCGGAGCGCACCACATAGGTTCCCCAGGCCATTGGCGGCCCGCCGCCTTCCTTCTTCATCGGGGGTTTCAGGGTTTCCGGTTTCTTGCCCGGCTGGATCATCAGAAGCGGGTCTTTGCTCTGGTCCAGACAGAAGGCAAAGCTCATCCTTTTCTTGGCGCCCTCGCGGACCATCGCTTTGACTTCCTTGCCGGAAATGCGCTCAATACTCATTATTCACCCGCCTCAAAAAGGTGTGAAAACATTTGACTTTAGGATGCCGATAAGGCTCTCTTGGGGTCAAGTTTTTGTTTGAGATTAGGGCATCCTTAACCGCCAGTTCTGAAAAGGGTGGGGGGCTGCTTGACGTTACGTTAACAAGGCCGCAAAACCGGAAGAAAAAGCGGGGGGGCGATTAGATGGATCCGGCAGTATTGCTGCAGTCCAAAGGGGACGATTCGCCCAGCGGCGACAACCTCGAATACGACCCGGCCTTCACCGAGATGGAGCTGGCGGCTCAGCCCGGGGAAGAATCCGTTGTCGGCAATGAGACGATCGCCGCCACGGATCCGGATTACCGCGAAGTTCAGAAGAAAGCGCTGGAGGTGCTGGAGCGCAGCCATGATCTGCGCGCGGCGGTGTTCCTGGGCGATGCGCTGCTGCATTCCGAGGGTCTGCCCGGCTTTGCTGATGTGACCACCTATATCCGCGGCTGCCTGGAAGAGTTCTGGGAGACTTGCCATCCGGAGCTGGATGAGGATGACGGCGACCCGACGATGCGGATCAACGCGGTGCAGGACATGTGCGGCCAGCCGGACGGGATGGCGGGAGCGTCGCCGCTTTACCGCTCGCTGCGGCGGGCGCCGCTGACCGAAAGCCGCGGCTTCGGCCGGTTCTCCCTGCGCGACATCGAAATTGCCGAAGGCATGATGACCGCGCCCGCGGACATGGAGCATATCCCCGACACCGCCACCATCGGCGCCGCCTTTCAGGACAGCGATGAGGATCTCATCGCGGAGCGGCTGGCGGCCATTGAGACGGCGGAGAAGAATGTCCGGGCGATCTCGGCGGTGTTTGATGCGCAGACGCCGGGGCAGGGGCCGGATCTGAGCGCGCTGATCAAGCTGCTGCAGCAGATCGCCAAGCGGATCCGCAACTATGCCGGTGCCGGTGCGGATGAGGCTGCCGAGGGTGGCGCCGAAGAGGATGAGGCCGTGGAGGCCGGGGCAGCCGCCCCGGCTGCGGCTGCAGCGGGCCGGCCGGCGGGCGCGATCAACTCACCCGCGGATGTGTCCAACACGCTGGACCGCATCATCAGCTATTACCGGCGGGCGGAACCTTCGAGCCCGCTGCCGATCCTGCTGGAACGGTGCAAGCGGCTGGTTGGGGCCGATTTCCTCACCATTATGAAAGACATGGCCCCGCAAGGGGTGGATAACGTCCACCTGATCGGCGGCATCGAAGAAGACGATGACTGACGGACACGGCAGACAGCCGCGGCGGACCCCGCCGCGGCACCCGTGACAGCAAGACGAGCAAGGAGACCTAGATGGCCGGAAGTTCACAGAAATTCATTGCACGCAACCGGGCCCCACGGGTCCAGATCGAATATGACGTGGAGCTGTATGGCGCCGAAAAGAAGGTGCAGCTGCCGTTTGTGATGGGCGTGATGAGCGACCTGGTGGGCAAATCCGAAGTGGAGCAGCCCGCGGTGGCGGACCGCAAGTTTCTGGAAATCGACGTGGACAACTTCGATGACCGGATGAAGTCGATGGCGCCGCGCGCCGCCTTCACCGTGCCCAACACGCTGACCGGCGAGGGCAACCTTGCGGTCGACATCACGTTTGAGAGCATGGACGATTTCAAGCCCGCAGCCATCGCCGCCAAGGTGGAGCCGCTGCGCGAGCTGCTGGAAGCGCGCAGCCAGCTGTCGAACCTGATGACCTACATGGACGGCAAGACCGGCGCCGAGGATCTGATCTCCAAGATCATTCAGGATCCGAGCCTGCTGAAAACCCTGGCCGCGCAGCCGAAACCCGGCGGTGACGCCGAGAGCGAAGAATAAAAGGGGAGGACAAAGATGGCTGAAGAAGAACTCCAGGCGGAAGCCGCTGCCGGTGAAGCCGCCTTTGGCTCTGCCGAATTTGCCAACCTGCTGCAGAAGGAATTCCGCCCCAAGTCGGATCAGGCCAAGACTGCGGTGGAGAGCGCGGTCAAGACCCTGGCCGAGCAGGCGCTGGCAAACTCCGCACTGATTTCCGACGACGCGCTGCGCTCGATCGAGAGCATCGTGGCGGAGATCGACAAGAAGCTGACCGAGCAGGTGAACCTGATCCTGCACAATGAGGATTTCCAGCAGCTGGAAAGCGCCTGGCGCGGGCTGCATTACCTGGTCAACAACACCGAGACGGACGAGCAGCTGAAGATCCGGGTGATGCCGATCACCAAGAAGGAAATGTCCAAGACCCTGAAGAAGTTCAAGGGGACGGCCTGGGATCAGTCGCCGCTGTTCAAGAAGATCTACACCGAGGAATTCAGCCAGCTGGGCGGCGAGCCCTATGGCTCTTTGGTGGTGGATTATCACTTTGACCATTCCCCGCCGGACATCGAGCTGCTGGGCGAGCTGTCCAAGATCGCCGCGGCCGCGCATGCGCCGCTGATCACCGGCGCCAAGCCAACGCTGTTCCAGATGGACAGCTGGTCGGAACTGTCGAACCCGCGCGACCTGACCAAGATCTTCCAGACCCCGGAATATGCCGCCTGGCGCAGCCTGCGCGACAGCGAGGATGCCAAATACGTCGGACTGGCGATGCCGCGGTTCCTGGGGCGTCTGCCCTATGGCTCCAAGACCGACCCGGTGGAGGAGTTTGCCTTTGAGGAAGACACCGCAGGCGCAACCAGCGAGAAATACGGCTGGGTCAATGCGGCCTACGGCATGGCGGTGAACATCACCCGGTCGTTCAAGATGTACGGCTGGTGCTCGCGCATCCGCGGGGTGGAAAGCGGCGGCACGCTGGAAAACCTGCCCAGCCACACCTTCCCGACCACCGATGGCGGCGTCGATCAGAAATGCCCGACCGAGATTGCCATCGACGACCGGCGCGAGGCGGAACTGGCGAAGAACGGCATGATGCCGCTGATCCACCGCAAGAACACCGACGTTGCGACCTTCATGGGCGCGCAGTCGCTGCACAAGCCGGCCGAGTACGACGATCCGGACGCGACCGCCAACGCCAACCTGGGCGCGCGGCTGCCGTATCTGTTCGCCACCTGCCGCTTCGCCCACTATCTGAAGTGCATGGTGCGGGACAAGGTCGGCTCGTTCAAAAGCCGTCAGGACATGGAATCCTGGCTGCAGGACTGGATCAACAACTATGTTGATTTCAACGCGGATATCTCCTCGGAGAACGAGAAGGCGCGCAAGCCTCTGGCCGCAGCCGAAGTGGTTGTGGAAGAGGTAGAGGGCAACCCGGGGTATTACACCTCGAAATTCTTCCTGCGCCCGCATTACCAGCTTGAGGGGCTTTCCGTCTCGCTGCGGCTGGTATCGAAACTGCCCTCGGAAAAGGGAGGCTGATTTCCCACTCTCCAGCCTCACTCCCATCATACTGCAGTAGAGTTCTTAGTTTTTGAAAGGATAGAAAAATGGCTGCAAATATGTTCGTGCAAATCTCGGACATCGAAGGCGACGCCACCGAGGAACAGCACAAGAAATGGATCGTCGTTCAGTCCGCGAGCTGGAACGTCGAGCGTGCCGTGGAAATGACCGACCTGGGTTCGACCCAGCGGATGCATGCGAACTCCAACTTCGGCAAGGTCGAGCTGACCTCGCAGATGGGCAAGGCGTCCAACGGTCTGGCCCTGTCGGTGGCAAACGGCACCGTGCGCCCGGAAATCGTCATGCATTGGTGCCGTTCGGGTGACAGCGCCAGCCAGGGCCTGCTGGTCTATTCGACCTGGAAGTTCAAGGATGTGGTGGTGGACAGCTATTCCATCTCTGCCAGCGAAGACGGCATCCCGGAAGAGACCTGGTCGCTGGCCTATGCGTCGCTTGAGCATGAGTACAAGTCGACCAACCAGAAAACCGGTAAACTGACCACTGAAGGCACCTTCAAGTGGAACGTGCAGACCGGCAAGGTCGAGTAAAGCTTTGCGCTGGCCCCGGGCGTATCGGCGCCCGGGGTCCGTTTTTTCTGAAGCATTTGCAGCATCCATCCACGTTGCGGAGTAGAGCCCCATGACACCCGAAGAGCATCTGAAGGCCGGTGATCCCAGGGCGGCGCTGGAGGCGCTGCAAGCCAAGATCCGCGCGGACGCGAGCAACGCCAAGCTGCGGGTTTTCCTGTTTCAGCTGCTGTGCGTGCTGGGCGACTGGAAGCGGGCGATTGCCCAGCTCAAGGCGGCGGCGGGGCTGGATGAAGGCGCCACGGTGATGGCACAGGCCTACCGGGAGGCGATCATCTGCGAGGTCTACCGCGAGAAGGTCTTTGCCGGGGAGAAATCGCCGCTGATCCTGGGCGAGCCGGAGGAATGGCTGGCGCATCTGATCGAAGCGCAGAAGCTGCTGGCAGCCGGCAATCCCAAGGAGGCCGCGGAGCTGCGCGCCAAGGCGTTCGATGCGGCACCGGCCAGCCCGGGCGAGGTGAACGGCAAGCGGTTTGAATGGATCGCGGACGCTGACATGCGGCTGGGGCCGGTGCTGGAGGCGATTGTGAACGGCAAGTATTACTGGCTGCCGTTTTCCAAGATCGTCTCGTTCGAAGCAGAAGAGCCGAGCGACCTGCGCGATGCGGTCTGGACGGCCGGAACCCTGACGCTGGCGGGCGGCGGTTCGGTGGCGGCGATGATCCCGACCCGCTATCCCGGCAGCGAGAAGGCGGACGGGCTGTCGATGCTGGCGCGCGCCACCGTGTGGCAGGATGCCGGCGGGGAAACCTATACCGGTCTGGGCCAGCGGCTGCTGGCGATCGGCGATGAGGACATTGCCATCATGGACGTGCGCACACTCCGGATGGATGGGCACGGCGAAGAGAATGGCTGACAAGACACTGGCCGAGCGCCTGCAGCCCTCGCTGCTGGACCGGCTGACCGACAATGCGCCAGGCGATCAGAAGGAAACCCGCGAGAGCCGGGTGATCGACTTGGTGCGGCTCAGGGAGATCATCCAGCGCGATCTGTCGTGGCTGTTGAACACCCAGAATGTCGAAAGCCATTTCGATGCGGAGAGATACCCGTCGGTGTCGGCCTCGGTGCTGAACTACGGGCTGGTGGAGGTGGCGGGCGAAGCCTCGACCTCTGAGAAGGCGGAAGCGATCCGGCGGTCGATCAAAAAGGCGATTGCCACCTATGAGCCGCGGATCATCGACGGCTCGGTCGATGTGCGGCTGCAGGAGGGGACCGACGCCACCGAGATGACCGTCGGCCTGGAGATCCGCGCTGACATGTGGGCGCAGCCGATGCCGCTGGAGCTGTATCTGCGCAGCAAGGTCGATCTGACCACCGGCGAAGTGGAAATGGAAAGGGCGCTGTGACATGGATACACGGCTGCTGACCCATTACGAAAACGAGCTGAATTACCTGCGCGACATGGGCGCGGAGTTTGCCGCCGCCTATCCCAAGATCGCCGCCCGGCTGGGGATGGAGGGGGTCGAGGTGCTCGACCCTTATGTGGAGCGGCTGCTGGAGGGCGCTGCCTTTCTGACCGCGCGGGTGCAGCTGGAGCTGGAGCTGCAGTATCCGAACTTCACCTCGAACCTTCTGGAAATCATCTATCCGCATTACCTGGCGCCGACGCCGTCGATGATGATCGCGGCGTTTGAGCCGGATGCGGCGAACTCGGCGGTGAAAAGCGGCTATGTGCTGAAGCGCGGCGCCACCCTCAGGTCGCGGCTGACCGAGGGCGAGCAGACGCCCTGCGAATTCCGCACCGCCGCCGATCTGACGATGTGGCCGATCCAGATCACCGAGGCGCAGTGTATCGACGGCCGCGGCGAGCTGGTCGCGGCGGGCGTGGCCACCGGCTATGACGCGCGGGCGGGCATCCGGCTGCGCATCAAGCGGATTGACGGCGACCCGATCAGAAAGCTGGAGATGGACAAGCTGTCGCTGTACCTGTCCGGCTCCGCGGGCAACAGCTGGCCGCTGCTGGAGCTGCTGTGCACCCAAGTGCAGGGGATCGTGGCGCGCTCGACCGACCGGCGGGCGGACTGGCAGCTGCCGCTGCGCGGCGCCAAGGTGGTGCAAAAGGGGTTCAGCCCCGAAGAGGCGCTGTTGCCGCTGCCGCGCCGGGTCTATGACGGCTACCGGCTGCTGCAGGAATATTTCGCGATGCCGGAGCGGTTCCGCTTTGTCGAGCTGCAGGGGCTGCGGGCGGGGCTGGAGAAATCCGCCGGCAGCGAGGTGGATCTCTATATCCTGCTGCGCGAAGGCATGCCCGAGGTGGCCCCGATCGTGGTGCCGGAGGTGTTCCAGCTGAACGCGGTGCCCGCCGTGAACCTGTTTGAGAAGCGCTGCGACCGGGTGCGGATTGCGCCGATTGATACAGAGCATCACGTGATCCCGAACCGCACCGCGGGTCTCGATTTCGAGGTCTACGCGTTGCAAAGCGTGGTCGGGATCAGCGGCGAGGGCGAGGACGACGTGGTGTTCCGCCCGTTCTATTCCGCCAATGACTTCACCGCGGCGGGCGAAAGCCACCCGGCCTATTACACCGTCAAACGGCGGATGCGGCAGCGCTCGGAGAAGGAGCGTTTGCGCGGGGTGCGCAGTTCTTACCTGGGATCGGAGGTGTTCCTGACGCTGGTGGACCGGGCCCAGGTGCCCTATTCGCCGGGGCTGGAGCAGCTGGCGGTCACTGCGCTGTGCACCAACCGCGACCTGCCGATGCTGCTGGCCACCGGCAATGACGATGTGTTCCACCTGCCCGAAGGCGGGCCGGTCAAGAAGGTGACGCTGCCGGTGTCGCCCACCCGCCCGCACCCGACGCTGGCGCAGGGGGACACCGCCTGGCGGCTGATCTCGCACCTGAGCCTCAACTACGTGTCGATTGCCGAAACCGGCAAGGGCCAGTCGGCGGAGGCGCTGCGCGAGCTGGTTGGGCTGTATGCGCCCTTGGGCGACCGGGTGACGGAAAAGCAGCTGGAGGGCATCCTGTCCGTTGGCGCCCGGCCCATCGTGCGGCGGATGAGCGACGAGGTGCTGTCGACCGCGGTGCGCGGCCTGGAGATCACCCTGGGCTTTGACGAGAGTTTTTTCGAGGGCAGCAACATCTATGCGCTGGGGGCCGTGCTGGAACGGTTCTTCCGCGGGTATGCCAGCATCAACTCATTCACGGAGACAGTCCTGAAGACTGAAAAACGCGGGGAAATTGCCAGATGGCGACCGGAAAAGGGCCTTGGCCGGATGATCTGAGCCTCTATGGCCGGCTGGCTGCGGAGCCTGAGAAACACCACGTTTTTCAGGCCCTGAGGGTGTTGGAGGCGCATTTCGGCGACGCCCCCCGCCTTGGCGAAAGCCGCCGCCCGCGCCAGGACAGGCTGCGGCTGGGGCAGGAGGCGGAACTGGCCTTCCCGCCCTCGACGATTGCCGCCTTCAAACCGGCGGAGGGTGATAAACCCGCGGTGCTGACCAACCGCTTCTTCGGCCTGTTCGGGCCGCAAGGGCCGCTGCCGCTGCACCTGACCGAATACGCCCGCGACCGCAAAAGGAACCACCGCGATCCGACAATGGTGGCCTTTGCCGACATGCTGACGCACCGGCTGATGAGCCTGCTGTTCCGCGCCTGGACGCAAGGTTCGCCAGCGGTCAGCTTTGACCGGGCCGATGATCCGATGGCGCGCAAGGTGGCGTCTCTGATCGGCTATAATGGCTTCAAGTTCACCGGCCGGGACGAGATGCCCGACCTGGCCAAGCTGCATTTTGCCGGCCACCTGGCCCGCGGCGCGAAGAACCCGGACGGGCTGGTGTCGATCCTGGCAGCGTTTTTCGAGGTGCCGGTCAGCCTGGAGGAATATGTCGGCAGCTGGCTGGAGCTGGAGCCGGATGACCGCTGGGGCCTGGGCTATGGCGGGCTGGGGCAAAGCACCAGCATCGGCGAAAAGGTGTGGAGCCGCACCGCCAAGTTCCGCATCCGCATCGGGCCGCTGACGCTGAAGGATTACGAGCGGCTGCTGCCGGGCGGTGAAGCGCTGAAACGGCTGCGCGCGATTGTGCGCTCTTATGTTGGCGATGTGCTGGATTGGGACGTGAACCTGGTCTTGGCGGGCGATGAGGTGCCGCGCGCATCCTTGGGCGGCACCACCCGGCTGGGGCACACCAGCTGGATCCGCTCGCGCCCCGATCCGGATGCGGACCAGCCGGACGTGAATGATTTGTACCTGTACCCGGGATTTGGCGCCGGGGCTGAAGAGCGAGTAGAGGGAGGGATTTGAGATGACCGAGATCAGCCGCGTGGCGCTGTTTGGCAAGCTGAACAAGCTGGGGTACCAGGCCGTAGAAAGCGCAACCGTGTTCTGCAAGATGCGCGGAAACCCCTATGTCGAACTGGTGCATTGGATGCATCAGCTGCTGGCGCAGCAGGACAGCGATCTGCACCGGATCATTCAGCATTACGATCTGGACACGGGCAAGATTGCCGCCGAGCTGACCCGCGCCCTGGACATGCTGCCGCGCGGGGCGTCGACGATCTCCGACCTGTCGGACCACCTGATGGACGCGATGGAGCGGGGCTGGGTCTGGGGCTCGCTGCTCTATTCCTCCGGCCAGGTGCGCAGCGGGCATCTGCTGTTGGGCATTTTGAAGACGCCGGCCCTGCGCAATATTCTGTCCACCATGTCGCCGGAGCTGGCGAAGATCGGCGCCGATGATCTGGCGGACAACTTCCATGAGGCCACCGATGGATCGCCGGAGGAACGGCTGGGGGCGCAGGACGGCTCCAACGTCACCGGCGGCGGGGCGGAGCCGGGCGAGGCGTCCGGCGCGATGGCGCCGGGTGCGATGGGCAAGGGCGAGGCGCTGGAACAGTTCTGCACCGACCTGACCGAGCAGGCCCGCAATGGCGAGATCGACCCGATCGTGGGGCGGGACGAGGAAATCCGCCAGATCGTTGATATCCTGATGCGGCGGCGCCAGAACAACCCGATCCTGACCGGCGAGGCCGGGGTGGGCAAGACCGCGGTGGTCGAGGGCTTTGCGCTCAGGATCGCGCGCGGTGATGTGCCGCCGGCCCTGCACGACGTGCGGCTGCTGGCCCTGGATGTGGGGCTGCTGCAGGCCGGTGCCAGCATGAAGGGCGAGTTCGAGAACCGCCTGCGCCAGGTGATTGACGAGGTGCAGGCCAGCCCGGTGCCGATTGTGATGTTCGTGGATGAGACCCACACGCTGGTGGGCGCAGGGGGCGCGGCGGGCACCGGCGATGCGGCCAACCTGCTGAAACCGGCCTTGGCGCGCGGCACCCTGCGCACCATCGGCGCGACGACCTGGGCCGAGTACAAGAAATACATCGAGAAAGATCCCGCGCTGACCCGCCGCTTCCAGGTGGTTAAGGTGGATGAGCCGGGTATCCCGAAGGCGGTTCTGATGATGCGGGGCATTGCCTCGATGCTGGAACAGCACCACCGGGTGCAAGTGCTGGACGAGGGGATCGAGGCTGCCGTCAGCCTGTCGGCCCGCTATATCCCGGCGCGGCAGCTGCCGGATAAATCGGTGAGCCTGCTTGATACCGCCTGCGCCCGCGTGGCGGTGAGCCAGCACGCCGTGCCTGCCGAGGTCGACGACAGCCAGCGCCGGATCGAGGCGCTGACCACCGAGCTGGAGATCATCGGCCGCGACGAGACTGCCGGTTACGAGGTTGCCGACCGGCGCGAGGCGGTGCAGGCCGCCAAGGCTGCCGAGGAGGAGCGGCTGGCCGGTCTGACCGAGCGCTGGAACAAGGAAAAGGCGGTGGTCGAAGGCATTCTGGAGCTGCGCGCCAAGCTCCGGGAGGGGGCCGCGCCCGTGGACGCTCCGGCTGATGCCGGGGACGACGTGGCGGAGGGCGCCGCCGGCAGTCCGCTGACGGATGAGGAACGCGCCAAGCTGATGCAGGAGCTGAAGGACAAGAACGCGGAGCTGGAGGCGCTGCAGGGCGACAGTGCGCTGATCCTGCCGATTGTCGACCATCAGGCGGTGGCCTCGGTGGTGGGCGACTGGACCGGCATCCCGGTGGGCCGGATGGTCAAGGACGAGATCCAGACCATCCTGAACCTGGAGGAGCATCTGGCCAAACGGGTGATCGGCCAGGACCACGCGATGAAGATGATCGCCAAGCGGATCCAGACCAGCCGGGCAGGCCTCGACAACCCGAACAAGCCGATTGGTGTGTTCATGCTGGCCGGCACCTCCGGTGTCGGCAAGACCGAAACCGCGCTGGCGCTGGCCGAGGTGCTGTACGGTGGCGAGCAGAACGTCATCACCATCAACATGTCGGAATACCAGGAGGCCCATACTGTCAGCAGCTTGAAAGGCGCGCCGCCGGGTTATGTCGGCTATGGCGAGGGCGGGGTGCTGACCGAGGCAGTGCGGCGCAAGCCTTACTCAGTCGTGCTGCTGGATGAGGTCGAGAAAGCGCACCCGGATGTGCATGAGATTTTCTTTCAGGTGTTCGACAAGGGCGTGATGGAAGACGGCGAGGGCCGCGTGATAGATTTCAAGAACACGCTGATCCTGCTGACCTCCAACGTCGGCACCGAGACGATCATGGATCTGTGCTCCGATCCCGATCTGATGCCGGAGCCGGAGGGCATGGCAAAGGCGCTGCGCGATCCGCTGCTGAAGGTGTTCCCGCCAGCGCTGCTGGGGCGTCTGGTGACGATCCCCTATTACCCGCTGTCGCCGGACATGATCGCCGAGATCACCAGGCTGCAGCTGGGCCGCATCCAGAAGCGGGTCGAGGAGGCGCACGGGGTGCCGCTGGTGTATTCCGATGCCGTGGTCGACAAGATTGTCGAGCGCTGCCAGGAGCTGGAGTCCGGCGGCCGGATGATCGACGCCATTGTCACCAATTCGATGCTGCCGGATATCTCCAACGAATTCCTGCGCCGCCTTATTGAGGGCACGGAGGTCAAGAAGGTCGATATCGGCGTCACGGACGGCGAGTTTTCCTATGCGTTTGAGTAACGCGGTGCCAGACAACCGGCCTGCGCATTGAAATTAAACAGTCACAAGGGAGAGACCTGATGGCCAAGACAACAACCGTTAAGCATAAGTTCTATGTCGTTGATCTGGTGCGGTCCAAGCCCAAGCTGCAATACATCGAGATCCCGAAATACCGGGTCGATGTGGAGCTTGAAGTCACCACCACGGGCACGCTGAAAAAGCCGGATCCGGCGCCCTCGACCAAACTGAAGCGCCTGGAAGAAGCCGGCATGGTCGAGCTGGAGCGCTATGAGAAGGTGATCACCGAAGAGGCGGTGAAGCTGGACGCCAAGGTCGGCAAGCTGATGGAGACGCCCGGGGCGGCGGCGCAGAAAGAAGCGGAAAAGATGATCCAGGCGACCAACGCCTCGATCAAGAACGCGATGGATTCGGCGGAAGGGGCCGCCCAGAAAGCCATCGAAGCGCGGCTCAAGAAGGAAGCCCAGGGCGACAAGCTGCTGAAGGAGGCGCGGGTCAAGACCACGCTCAAGGTCGGGCTGGGCACGATCAAGATCGCAGGCTCCGTGGCCAAGCTGGTGGCGACCTCCGGGGCGGATGTGACCTCTTACAAGACCATCGTGACGGAGGTTGTGAAGCTGGGGCTGGAGATCAATCAGCAGCTCAAGAACGAGGCCAAGCTGCGCAAGGATCTGTATACCGGGATCCAGGCCTATATCACCCTGCGCGGCACCGTTCTGATGCAGGCGGCGGAGCGGCAGGGGATCACCGACACGTCGGGGATTTCGGTGAAGAAGCCGATTGAGGCGATCAAGAAGCTGACCGCCAAGGCGCTGGCGATGGGCGATGAGGTGACCAAGGGCAAGGACGCCAAATCCATCGCCAAGAACCTGCTGGATGCCACCGTCAAGGGGATCTCGGCCAAGGTGAATGACGCTGAGAAAGCGCGCAAAGCCTACCGCGAGCACACCACCAAGACGCGCGGCAAGACCGACAGCCTGGGCGTTTCGGCGGACAAGCTGATGAAGAAGGTGCGCGCGTCGAAAACCCTGAAAGAAGGCGTCAAACTGGGCGCGGAATGCATGACTCTGAAACGCGCCGCCAGCGAACTGGCCGCCAAGCTGAAGGAGCGCGAAGCCTATCTGGAGGAAATGCAGGCCCTGATGGAGGGCAACGGCATGAAGATCGACGACCAGACGACGATCCAAAAGCTTAAGGAGCTGGACAAGAAGTCGATTGCCTCGGAAGCGGCCACGCTGATGGGCGCAATCAAAACCGTCAAGACCTTGGTGGACAACGTCAGCAAGGCGGTCGCCTGATCCGGACCGGCAAAGCAATGGCCCGGCCCAAAGCCGGCCGGGCCGCAGACAGGGAGAAGACCAGTGGAAACCCAGGCCAGCACCGGCATGACGCTTCGGGACCGCGCCCGCGAATTCGTCGAGCGCCCCTGGGTGACGAATACCATTCTTGGCATCATCATCTTTAACGCCATCACCCTGGGCCTTGGCACCTCTGCCGCGGTGCGGGCGCATGCGGGCGGGCTGCTGGATGTGATCGACACCGCGGTTCTGACCATCTTTGTGCTGGAGCTGGCGCTGAAGCTGTTTGCCTATGGGTTGCGGTTCTTCTCCTCTGCCTGGAACATCTTTGACCTGGTTGTGGTCTCTTTCGGGCTGCTGCCGGACAGCCAGGGCCTGTCGGCCTTGCGCGGCCTGCGGGTGGTGCGTGCCCTGCGCCTGCTGTCGGTCATTCCGCAGATGCGCGCGGTGGTGCAGGCGCTGCTGGATGCCTTGCCGGGCATGGGCGCGGTGATCGTGATGATCTCCATCGTGTTTTACGTCTTCGGCGTGATGGCAACGATGATGTACGGGCAGGCCTTTGACGAATGGTTTGGCACTCTGGGCCGGTCGCTCTATTCGCTGTTCCAGATCATGACGCTGGAAAGCTGGTCGATGGGCATCGTGCGCCCGGTGATGGAGGAGTTCCCCTTTGCCTGGTCGTTCTTTGTGCCCTTCATCGTGATCACCGCCTTCTCGGTCCTGAACCTGTTTATCGGCCTTCTGGTCAACACCATGCAGTCGGCGGTGGAGGCTGAGGCCGAGGCGGAGTTCGAGAAGCTGCGGGACTTGGTGAAATCGGAAACGGACGTTGTCGATGCCCATGTCCTGGAGCTGCATGAGCAGATCAAGGCGCTCAGGGCTGAGATCGCGGAAATGAAAGGGCAGGGCAATGGCTGACAGCTCGCAGAAATTCATCGCCCGCAACCGGGCGCCGCGCGTTCAGATCGAATATGATGTGGAGCTCTATGGCGCCGAGAAGAAGGTGCAGCTGCCCTTTGTGATGGGGGTGATGAGCGATCTTTTGGGGAAATCCAAGGTCGAACAGCCCGCGATTGCAGACCGCAAATTCCTGGAAATCGACGCCGACAACTTCGATGAGCGGATGAAGGGGCTGGCGCCGCGCGCCGCCTTCACCGTGCCCAACACGCTGACCGGCGACGGCAATCTTTCGGTTGATCTGACGTTTGAGAGCCTCGCCGATTTCTCGCCCGGTGCCATTGCCGCCAAGGTCGATGCGCTGCGGCCGCTGCTGGAGGCGCGCACCCAGTTGCAGAACCTGATGGCCTATATGGACGGCAAGACCGGGGCCGAGGCGCTGATCGAGACGATCCTTAACGACCCGTCGCTGCTGGCTGCGGTGTCGGCGCCGGCGGCGGATGCTCAGACCGCGGCGGCGCTCGACTCCTTGCGCACTCTGGAGCTTCCGGAGGCGCAGGCGGACACCACGGGTGACGTGCTGGCGGGGCTTGCCGCACAGGCCCCGGAGGACGCTGAGGCAGAGGATGCTGCGGGCGGCGTTCTGGCAGGGCTGCGGGCGGCAGCGCGTGAGGAGCCGGAAGCAGATGATGGTGCAGCGGATGTGCTGGCCGGCCTGAGTGCGGCGGCACCAGAAGACGAAGACCAGGGCGATGAAGCCGGGGAGGCGCTGGCCTCGCTGGCTGCTGCGGGGGTTCCGGACGCCGGAGAGAGCGATCAGACGGGCGCCGTGCTGGAAGGCTTGGCGCAGGCAGAAATGCCCGATGCGGAAGAGGATACGTCCGGCGCTGGGCTCGCCGGGCTGGCGGCGCAAGAACCTGAGGAGACTGCCGGGGAGGATGCCGCTGGCGCGGCGCTGGAGAGCCTTGCGGCGGTTGAGATTGCTGAGACCGCGGCGGAGGACGCTTCGGGCGTGCTGGACGCGCTGGCGGATCTGGATGTGCCGGAGGCCGCTGTGGA
The DNA here is from genome assembly GCF_006740765.1 of Leisingera aquaemixtae. GTDB lineage: Bacteria > Pseudomonadota > Alphaproteobacteria > Rhodobacterales > Rhodobacteraceae > Leisingera > Leisingera aquaemixtae. The sequence continues at coordinate 91,446 of NZ_CP041164.1, read as the reverse complement.
GGAGGATCATTCTGCGGTACTGCAGGGGCTCGCCCCGGCCGAGGTGGAGGACGAGGCTGAAGACGCTGCAGGGGCGGCGCTGGAAAGCTTGGCTGCCGTGGAGGTTTCCGAAGACGCGGAGGAAGATGTCTCCGGCGTGCTGAGCGGGCTGGCCGATCTGGAACAGGCTGAGGAAGACAGCGGCGCGCAGGCCGCGTCGGCCTTGGAGAGCCTGGCGGATGCAGCAGTTCCGGATGCTGAGGAAGAGGACGGTCTGGAAGACGTGCTTGGCAGTCTGCTGGAGGATGCAGCCGAAGAGGAAGACGCCGCCAGCGAAACAGAGGATGCGCTGGAAAGTCTGGCCGCTGCCGGGATTGAGGACGCGGATGACGGTGGAGCGGAGGACATTCTTGAGGGATTGCTGGATGCCGCGCCGGACGACGCGCCCGAAGAAGAAGATCTGAGCGCCGTTCTGGACAGCCTGGAAGCACCGGAAGAGACCGAAGAAGCGGACGCCGCCGGGGATGTTCTGGCTGGTTTGGCGGATGATCTGCCGGAAGGCGATCCGGAGGATGAGACGGATCTGGACGATATCCTGGGCGGCCTTGACGCGCCGGATGAAGAGACCAGTGAAGATGGCCTGACTGCAGCGCTCGACACGCTGAAGGCGCCGGAAGACGAGGAGGGTGTAGACAGCGGCTTGGATGATCTGCTCGCGGACCTCGGCAGCGGCGTGCTGGAAGACGAGGCCGAGGAAGACACCGCTGATGTGCTGGCGGAACTCGCAGGGGCAGACGAGGCGGAGGACACAGACAGCGGTGATGCGGATCTGGATGCGCTTTTGGCCGGCGGGCTGGATGAGGATGACGATCTGGACAGTCTGCTGGGCGGTCTGGATGCGGAGGAAGACACGGAGAGCGATCCAGATACACTGTTGGGCGATGCGGCGGACGAAGCGGTTGCAGAGGACGCGGCAGAGGATAGCGGTTTGGATGATCTTCTCAGCGGCTTGGACGCCGGGGAAGAGGTGGACAGCGCCGATCTGGACGCGCTTCTGGCTGATGATGAGGCCGCCGAAGAAGACGGTGGTGATGATCTGGACGCCTTGCTGGGCGGATTGGACGAGACGGTAGAGGACGCCGGGGAGGATGCCGGGGACAGCGGACTTGATGATTTGCTGGGCGGTCTGGATGACGATGGCGGCGAAAAGTCCGGCGACGCTGACGGTGATGATCTGGACGAGCTGCTGGGCGGGCTGGATGAGGATGAGGCCGGCGAGGATGCCAGCCTGGATGACCTGCTGGGCGGCCTTGGCAGCGACGAGGACGGCGACGGTGATCTGGACAGCCTTCTGGCCGGTCTTGGTGAAGAAGCGGACGCTGAAGAGGCGGACGGCGCGGAAAGCGCCGAAGATGACCTCGATGCGCTGCTGGGCGGGCTGGGGGACGCGGATGCGGATCTGGACAGCCTGATGGGCGATGACGGGGACGTGGACCTGGATGATCTTCTTGGCGGTCTTGGCGATGACGATGAGGACACCGCCGGGGATGGCAGCGATGATCTGGATGCGCTGTTGGGGGATCTGGACGACGGCGGCAACGCGCCAGCGGCAGAGACTGCCGGGGCGGAACTCTCGGACGAACCGGAGTTTGCCTATGGCACCATGAGCGCGGAGCGGCCTGCCGCGCAGAAGCTGGCGCGCAAGCGGTTCCGGGTGGCCGTTATGGGCGATTTTTCAGGGAGAGCGGCCAAGGGGCAGCTGGAAACCGGCGATGCGCTGGCGGCACGCAAGGCGATCCTCTTGGACCCGGATACGGTTGAGGATGTGATCGAGCGCTTTGCCACCGAACTGGTGCTGCCGATTGGCAAACAGGGCGCCGGGATTGCGGTGAAGCTGGAGGATCTGGACGGTCTGCATCCGGATGAACTCTATGAAAACGTGGAGCTGTTTTCCGAGCTGGCGGGCCTGCGCAAGCAGCTGCAGAGCGGGGCAACCGCGGATCACGCCGCAAAAACGCTGAAGGCCTGGGCGGAGAAATACGGCACCAAGGCGCGGGCGCCCAAGCGGACCTCGGCAGGGAATGCGGTGCCTGCGGACAAGCGGCTGAGCGCCTTTCAGCAGCTGATCAAAGATACCGGCATCACCCCGCGTGCGGCCTCGCCGGTGGAGGACCTGCTGGCGCGAGTTGTCGGCCCGCATATCCGGGCGCTGCCGGACCCGGACCTGGCGGCGATGCAGAAGGCGGTGGATGAGGCCTTGTCTGATGCGATGCGGCTGGTGCTGCATCATCCGGAGTTCCAGTCGGTCGAAGCGCAGTGGCGCTCGCTGGATCTGATGGCGCGCTCGATCGAGGCGGACGATACGCTGGATGTGATGCTGTATGACATCTCGGCAGAGGAGCTGGCGGCGGATCTGGCGGCGGAGGACGATCTGTCCAGAACCGGCTTGGTGCGGCTGCTGACGGAGGAGCCGCTGGACGAGGAAAACGGGCGCGGCGGCTATTCGGTGCTGATCGGCATGTATCAGTTCGAGGAAACCCCGCCGCATGCAGAGCTTTTGGGCCGGATCGCGCGGGTGGCGGCGCATGTGGATGCGCCGTTCTTTGCGTCCATTTCGCCGGAGTTCCTGAAAACGCCCAAGGCGGAACGGCCCAAGCTGGTGGCGGAGGCCTGGGACACGCTGCAGGGCATGGCGGAGGCTGGGCATCTGGGGCTGGTCAGCCCGCGGTTCTTGCTGCGGCGCCCCTATGGTGAGAAAACCGAACCCTGCTATGAGTTTGATTTTGAGGAGTTTACCGAAACGGAAGGCCTGAAGGGTATGCTTTGGGCCAATCCGGTGGTGCTGGTGGCGATCCTACTGGGCCGGTCCTTCAAGGAGTTCGGCCCATCGCTGCAACTGGGCAAGATCATGTCTTTGGGGGGAATGCCCTATCATTATGTGAGCGACAGGTTTGGCGACCAGGTGGCGCTGCCCTGCACGGAGCGCAATATCGACCTGAACAAGATTGCGATGGCGCAGGAGCGCGGGTTCATGGCGGTGAGCGCGGTCAAGGGACGGGACGAGGTGCGGCTGACCTCCTTCAACTCCTTGAAGGGCAGCCAGATCCTGGGGCCCTGGACCGGACTGCCGGCGCCTGAGCCTTCGCCGCCGGACCCGCGCGGGCTGCCGGAACCGCCGGTTCCTGCGGGCGGCGGCGATGATAACGATTTGGACCTGCGGGGCGATGATGGCGGCGATTTCGGCCTGGATGATCTGGACCTCGGGGAAGATGACGACGGCCTGGATCTGAGCGGCCTGGATTTCGACGCTGAGGACGGCGGCCTAGATGATCTGGATGACCTTTTGTCGTCGTTTGGGGATGACGGCGATGAGGATGACGATGACGGCGGCGAGGAAATGGATGCAGAGCTCGCCGCGCTTTTGGATGATTTGTGATGCGTATGTTTGAGAACACTGCCGGCGATTACCGGACCGGTTCCCGTCGCGGAAAGGAGGAGACATGGTTGTAAGCAAGGGCCATGAAAACGACCTCGTCTGGATGTCGGGGACTTATGCCACCGACGGCCTGATGATGAGCCGGGCCATCGTGCGTGAGGGGCTGAGCAAGCTGACCGAGACTACCATCGAGTTTGCCGCCACCAAGGCCCAGCCCAAGCTGGAGGACCTGGTCGGCAAGCAGATGAACGTGCATGTGATGCGCCAGCAGACGGAGCATCAGTTCAACGGTATCTGCGTCTCGGTCGAGCATCTGGGGTTCCGCAACGGCTATGAGATGTTCGTGGCCGAAGTGCGCCCCTGGTTCTGGATGCTGACGCGGACCTGCGATCTGCGGGTGTATCAGGACAAGACCACGGTCGAGATCATCAAGCAGCTGTTCAGCGAATACGGTTTCAGTGATTTCACGGACAAGCTGAGCGACAGCTATACCACACGCGAATACTGCCTGCAGTACCGCGAGAGCGACTTTGATTTCCTGTGCCGCCTGATGGAGGAAGAGGGGATCTATTACTATTTCGAGAGCCCGGTTGGCGAAACCACGCGCGAAAAGCTGATATTGTGCGACGGGGTCAGCGGCCATTCCCCGATCAACGGCGGATCAACTGTCGAGTTCCACGCCCGCGACGACAGCGACCGGCGGCGCGAGGAGCATATCTCCGAGTGGACCAAGGATGAGCGCGTGACCCGCGGCAAGGTCACGCTGAACGATTTTGATTTCCTGACGCCATCGGCGGATCTCAAGGCCACCTCGGCAATTGCCAAGGGCAAGCATTCCTACAAGGACTATGAAGTCTACGACTACCAGGGCCATTACCGGAAGGATTCCACCCTCGGCACCAAACTGGCGCGGGTGCGGATGGAGGCGGAGGCGATCAGGCACATTCGCTGGCGCGGCGCCTCCAGCGTGCCGACGCTGGTCACCGGCTGCACCTTCACCATGAAGGAGCACCCGGTGAGCGAGAATAACAAGGAATACCTGGTGATTGATGCGGAGCATCACATCAAGGTGGCCTGGGATTACGGCGAGCGGGAAAGCCAGAAGCGGAAGGAGGTCGCCACCAAAGGCGCAATGCGCCGCGATCTGAAGGCGAAGAACATGGATGTGCCGGCGGAGATGGAGCACGACGTTTATGCCTCGACCTTCGGTGCGATCCTGAAATCCGAACAGTTCCGGGCGCCGCTGGTGACCCCCTGGCCTGAGGTGCAGGGGCTGCAGACCGCAACCGTGGTCGGCCAGAGCGGCGAGGAGATCTGGACCGATGAGCACGGGCGCATCAAGATCCAGTTCCACTGGGACCGGGAGGGCAAGAAGAACGAGACGTCCTCCTGCTTTGTGCGGGTGATGACGCCCTGGTCCGGCAAGAACTGGGGCATGGTGGCCATCCCGCGGATGGGGCAGGAGGTTGTAATCCAGTTCGAGGATGGCAACCCGGACCGGCCGATCTGCACGGGCATGCTTTACAATGCCGAAACGATGCCGCCCTATACCTACCCGGACGATCAGACCCAGCTGGGGATCAAGACCAACTCCTCCAAGGGCGGCGGCGGCTATAACGAGCTGATGTTCGACGACAAGAAGGACAGCGAACTGATGCGGGTGCAGGCGCAAAAGGATCACCAGATGCTGGTCAAGGACCGCTCGACGGTGACGGTTGGCCTGGATGCGCCCGATCCGGAGGTTACGTCTGCGGATGAAAAGAGCTATGTGTTCACCGTCCAGCAGCACATGACGGAAACCGTGCATCAGGGCGACCGCACCGAAGTGGTGGAGACCGGCGACAAGTCGGAGACCATCCAGACCGGCAACATGACCCTGGACATCGACACCGGCAACCTGACCGAAACGATTGCCCAGGGCAACCATACGGAGACCGTGTCGCTGGGCAATCTGACCGTCGATGTGACCGCGGGCAAGATCGCGATGAGCGCAGGCCAGGAAATCAAGCTGACCGTGGGGGCCTCAGAGGTCAAGATCGACAATTCCGGCGTGACCATCAAGGGGCCGATGATCAAGATCGAAGGCACCGGCATGGTCGAAGCAAAGGCACCGATGACCACCGTGAAAGGCGAGGCCATGCTGACCCTGAAGGGCGGCCTCACGATGATCAACTAGGTGGTGCAGATGCCGGGAAGATTTGAAAAGCTGGTCAAGATGCCCGCCGATCCGGTGGCCAAGCTGCTGTCGCGGGCAAATGTGATCCTGAAGACGCCGCTGGAGGCGCCGCCGACGGCGCAGGCCGGGGCGGTGCTGGAGGAACTGGACCGCAAGGGCGCGCTGGTCGATCTGTTGCGGGTGCTGGCGGTGCTGCTGCCGCCGCGGGAACGGGTGTGGTGGGCCTGCCTCGCCGCACGGGACTATATCGGGCCGCGGTCGGACAAGGACCCGGCCGCGCTGAAGGCGTCCGAGGCCTGGGTGTTCGAGCCCACCGAGGAAAACCGCGACAAGGCGCGGATCACCCTGGATCATGCCTATGTCGATGATGACACGGTGAATTGCGCGCTGGCGGTGCTCTATGCCGCCGGAACGCTGGGACCCGGAGAATTGAACCAATATCCTGCCCCCGCAGGGGCCTCTGAGGCGGCCGCCTTTGCCATGAATATGGTGGCCTTGGGTCAGTTGTCTGATAAGTTTGAAGAACACGGCGGCGTTCTGGTGGAACGGGCGCTGGATATCGCGCGCGGGGGCAAAGGTCAGGTGATCGAAGTCCCCCAGCACGCGGCGCAGGACTGACAGGGAGGATGTAACAGATGGGAATGCCACAGGCCCGGGTGACGGATCTGCATGCCTGCATGCTGCCCTCCACCCCGCCGCCGCCGGTGCTGCCGGTGCCGACGCCGATCCTGCCGCCCTGCGCGGTGACCGTGCTGGTTGCCAACCTGCCGGCCGCGCGCTTGGGGGACATGTGCACGGCGGCGCCGTCGCCGCACCCGATCATCAAGGGCTCGGCGACGGTGCTGATCAACAATATGCCGACCGCGCGGATCCTGGACAACACCGCCTGCGGCGGCATGGTCGTCAAGGGTGAATTCACCGTTCTGGTGGGAGGTTAGGCCCAATCATGGGAGTGACGCTGAAGTTTCAAAGCTCGGGCGCGATGCCCGGCGATGCGGCCCCTGTTCCGATGCGGGGGCCAAGCCTGACGGTGGGGCGCGGAGCCAGCTGCGACCTGGTGCTGCCCGATCCGGACCAGATGCTGTCGCGCAATCACTGCGTGATCGAGGATCACAACGGCAATGTGGTAGTGGTCGATCTGAGCTCCAACGGCACCTTTCTGAACTATTCCAAGATCCCGCTGGGCCGGACGCCGACACCGCTGAACAATGGCGATGTGCTGTGCATCGGCAATTATGAGCTGGTGGTGGAAATCCGCGACGACCTGATGGACGTCGGGGAGCTGATTGCGGCGCCCGCGGCGCAGGCGCCCGTGTCGCCCGGCAACGCCGCCAATGCGCCTGATCCGCTGCAACTGTTTGAGGATAGCGGCGGCCCGGGCGGCGATTTCCTGGATGACCTGCTGGGCGAGGGGCCGAAGGGGCCCGCGCAGCTGAACCCGGTCGACCCGATTGACGAGCTGCTGCCGCCGCTGGGCGAGGACGAGGATCCGTTCTTCCAGAAGACCAGCGACGGGCGCGAAGGCGCGGGGGCCAGCCTGGCCAACCACAACCCCACCGCCTCGGACGGGTTTGCCGCGCCTGCCGCGCATTCGAGCATGATCCCGGACGATTGGGACGACGAGTTCCTGTCCGGCATCGGCGGACCGGATGAGCCGGAACCGCAGCCCGAGCCGCCGCGCGAGGTTCCGCCGCCGCCGCAGGAGGTGCCGCCTTCGCAGCCGCCGCAAGAGGTGCCGCCGCAGCCGCCCCAGGAAACCCCGCCTCCGGCACCGCCGCAGGAGGTTCCGCCTGCGCCGCCAACGGAAATTCCGCCCTCTCAGGACGGGGGCAGCCGGGCGCTGCCCTCTGCCGGAGCACAGGAGGCGATTGAAGCTTTCCTCAGCGGGGCGGGCGCAGAGATCAGCATCGGCCCGGAAGATCACATCAGCACCATGGCGCGCATGGGCCGGGTGATGCGGACGCTGGTCGCGGGGTTGCGGGAAATTCTGATGACGCGGACCTCGATCAAGTCGGAGTTCCGCATCGAGCAGACGATGATTTCGGCCGGCGGGAACAATCCGCTGAAGTTCTCGATCACGCCGGAGCAGGCGGTCGAGGCGATGGTGCGCCCGGCGACCAAGGGCTATCTCAGCCCGGAAACAGCCGCCGAGGAGGCGCTGAAAGACATCAAGGCGCATGAGGTGGCGATGGTCACCGGCATGGAGGCGGCGCTGAAGGGCGTTCTGAAGCGGCTCGACCCCAAGGCGCTGGAGGCGCAGATTGAGGACAAGGGCGGCCTCAGCGGCCTCCTGCGCGGCAAGAAGGCCCGTTACTGGGACGTTTACGAGCAGCTTTATGCGGAGATTTCCGACCAGGCTGAGAATGATTTTCACGACCTGTTCAGCCGCGAATTCGCGCGGGCTTACAAGCAGCAGCTGGACAGGCTGAAGGACGGATAAGAGCCGCGCCGCTGGCGCGCGCCTGCAAGGAAGAGGAGATCCCGGTGTCCTGGGACAGCAAGGTACTTTGGACGGAGGGGCTGTTTTTGCAGCCGCATCACTTCCAGCAGTCCGACCGTTACAACGAGGCGCTGGTGGCCGGTCTGGCGCGGCGGCTCAGCCCGTATGCCTGGGGCGTGAACGGGCTGGAGATTGACCACGAGGCGCTGAAGATCGGCCAGTTTGCGGTCAAGTCCTGCGAGGGGCTGACCCATGACGGCACGGTGTTCCGGGTGCCGATGGCGGATCCGCATCCGCCGGCGCTGGAGGTGCCGTCAACGGTCAAGGATTGCATCGTCTACCTGACCGTGCCGCAGCGGCGCCAGGGGGCGGTCGAGGTCGACCTGAGCGGTGCCGAGCGCTCCGCCAGCCGCCTGCGCCCGGACAAGCAGGAAGTGACCGACGTCACCTCCTCCGAGCGCAAGCCGGTGCAGCTGGACGTGGGCAAGATGCGCCTGCAGTTCGCGCTGGAGGTGGATGATCTGGCCGACCTGCTGGCGATCCCGGTCGCGCGCATCATCGAGGTGCGCCCGGACAAAGAGATCGTGCTGGATCAGGCCTTTATACCGTCCTGCCTGGATGTGCGCGCGGCGCCTGCGCTGAACGGCTTCCTGCGGGAGCTGGAGGGCTTGCTGGCGCACCGGATGGAAGCGCTGGCAGGCCGCCTGTCCGAGGCCGGCGGCGCCCGCGGGGTGGCGGATGTGTCGGATTTCATGCTGCTGACGGTGGTGAACCGGCTGCTGCCGCAGGTGCGCCATCTGCGCAATATCGAGAACCTGCACCCCGAACGCCTGTTCACCCTGTGCGCCGGACTGGCGGGGGAGTTGTCGGTGTTCATGTCGTCAGACAAACAGGCGCCGGAGTTTCCGCCCTATACCCATGACAATCTGGTTGCGTGTTTTGCGCCGGTGATCCGGGTGCTGCGGCAGTATCTGAGCTCGGTGCTGGAGCAGAACGCGATTCCGATCAAGCTGGAGGCGCGCAAATACGGTATCTCGGTGGGAGTCATTGCCGACCGCAAACTGCTGGGCAACGCCGGTTTTGTGCTGGCGGTCAGTGCCGACATCCCGGCCGAGGACGTGCGCAAGCATTTCTCGGGTCAGGCCAAGATCGGGCCCGTCGAGGAAATCCGCCAGCTGGTGAATTCGGCGCTGCCGGGGATCACCCTGCGCCCGCTTCCAGTGGCGCCGCGGCAGATCCCCTATCATTCCGGCGTGGTCTACTTCGAGATGGATGCGGACAGCCCCTATTGGCGCAAGATGACCACTTCCGGCGGGATCGCGGTGCATGTGTCGGGCCAGTATCCGGGGCTCAAGATGGAGCTTTGGGCGATCCGTAATGCATAAGGGAAGGCGCTGAGATGGCTGATTATGACGATCCCTTTGCCGAACCGGGGGATACCGACAAGACGGTGATCAAGCCGAACCCGGGCGGGCGGCGCAGCGCCACACCGATGCAGCAGCCAGAGGCGCCGCCGCAGCCCGCGGATCCGGATCTGGATGCCTATGGCGTGCCGCAGGCGGCAGCGCCGAGGCCGCAGGCTGCGGCGGGCGGGGCCAAGGCGCCGAAGATGGCGCTGACGGGGATGAACCAGCTGACCGCCTGCGCCGCAACCCTGTTTGCGCTGATTTCCCGCATCCGCAACCGGGCGCAGCACATGGACCCGGACGCGCTGCGCAAAAGCGTGGTGGCGGAGGTGCGCGCGTTCGAAAACCGCGCGCTGCAGGCAGGAATTCCGGCGCAGACCGTGAAGGTCGCGCGCTATGCGCTGTGTGCGACGCTGGACGATGTGGTGCTGAACACGCCCTGGGGCGGGCAGTCCTCCTGGGGACTGCAGTCGATGGTCGCGACCTTCCACCGCGAGGTGGTGGGCGGCGACCGGTTCTATGACCTGCTGGCGCGGCTGGAGAAGGAGCCGGGCGCCAATATCGACATGCTCGAATTCCTCTATATGTGCCTGTCGCTGGGGTTTGAGGGCCGTCTGCGGGTGGAGCAGGGCGGCTCCGAGAAGCATCTGCAGATCCGCGGCGCGCTGGCCCGGATCATCCGCAACCAGCGCGGCCCCGTCGAGCGCGATCTGTCGCCGCATTGGGAAGGCATCGTCAAGCCGTTCAAAGCGCTGTCGGTCTGGCGGCTGGTGTGGATCACCCTGGCGGCCACCGCTGCGGTGCTGGCGCTGCAGTTCATCGGCCTCAGCTGGATGCTGTCGAACAAGACCGAGAATGTGGTGGGGCAGCTGTCGATTGTCGACGCCGGTCCGAAGGCACAGCTGGAACGGCGCGCGCCGCCGCCCCCGCCGCCGCCGCTGGCCCCGACCACCGAAGAGCAGGTCGCCAAGGTCTCCGGCTTCTTGGAGCCGGAAATCAAGGAAGGCATCGTGCAGGTGTTCCAGAAGGGCAATACGCTCATCATCCGGCTGACCGGCTCCGGCATGTTCGGCTCCGGCTCGGATCAGCTGAGCAAGGCGTTCCGCAACCCGGTGAACCGGGTGGCCGAGGCGCTGAATGACGAAAAGGGCAAGCTCATCGTGGCAGGGCATTCCGACAACGTGCCGATCCGTTCCTCGCGGTTCCCGTCCAACATGGCGCTGTCGCTGGCGCGGGCGAAATCGGTGATGGCCGGCATGGCCAAGGTCATGACGGATCCGGACCGGCTGTCGGCCGAGGGCCGCGCCGACAAGGAACCGATTGCAGACAACAGCACCCGCGCCGGGCGGGCCAAGAACCGCAGGATCGAGATCCTGCTGGTTCAGGAGGTTCAAGGATGATCCGCCGTTATATCATTCCCCTGTTCCGGTCGATCTACACCGTCCTGCTGATCCTGGCCGCGGTGCTGTCGGCCTGCGTGTGGTTCTTTGCGCCGTTCATCGGCAGCGCCGACTGGCGCCCGTTTGACGGGGTGATGGCGCGGCTGATCGCCATCGGCGTGATCTTCCTGCTGTATTTCCTCATCATCGGCCTCATCTTCTGGCGCCGCCGCCGCAAGGATAAGGAGATGACCGAGGAGATGGCCGAGGCGGCCGATACCTCGGAAGATGATGTCTTGTCCGAGGAAATCGGCGAGCTGCGCGGCAAGTTCAAGGACGCGATGAAGGAGCTGCGCAAGTCCAAGGGCGGGCGGCGCCACCTGAATGACCTGCCGTGGTACATCATGATCGGCCCGCCGGGTGCGGGCAAGACCACGGCGATCGTGAACTCCGGCCTGCAGTTCCCGCTGGCCGAGAAGATGGGCAAGGCCGCCATTGGCGGCGTTGGCGGCACCCGCAATTGCGACTGGTGGTTCACCAATGAGGCAGTGCTGATCGACACCGCCGGGCGCTATACCACGCAGGAAAGCGATGCGGAGGCCGACAATGCGGCCTGGCTGGGCTTCCTGGGGCTCTTGAAAAAGTACCGCAAGCGGCAGCCGATCAACGGTGCCATCGTCGCGATCTCGCTGTCCGACCTCAGCTTGCAGGATGAGATCACCCAGAAAAGCCACGCCGCTGCCGTGCGCCACCGCCTGGAGGAACTGCGCGAGAAGCTGGGCGTGCGCTTTCCGGTCTATGTGCTGTTCACCAAAGCAGACCTGATTGCCGGCTTCCAGGAGTTCCATGACTCCTTGGGCAAGGAGGACCGCGAGCAGGTCTGGGGGTTCACCCTGCCGCTGCCCAAGGGCAAGAAGGAAGAGCCGCCGATTGCCGCGTTTGACCAGGAGTTCGGCCTGCTGCTGGGGCAGATCAACGCGCAGCTGTTGGAGAAGATGCAGACTGAGACCGATCATCAGCGCCGGGCGCTGATTGCCGGCTTCCCGTCGCAGGTGGCGTCAATGCGCGCGGTGGCGCGCGACTTCCTGATGGAGGTGTTTCAGGACAGCCGCTATGCGCAGCGGCAGATGCTGCGCGGGGTCTATTTCACCTCCGGCACCCAGGAAGGCACACCGATTGACCGGCTGATGCTGGGCATGGCGCAGACCTTCGGCATCGGTCGGCAGGCGATTGGTTCGGGGCAGGGCACCGGGCGCAGTTTCTTCCTGACCCGGCTGTTCGAGGGTGTGATGTTCCCGGAGGCGGGGCTGGTGTCGGCCGACGACAAGGTCGAACGCCGCTACCGCTGGACCCGGCGGATTGCGATTGCGGCCACCGTGCTGGTGGCTATCGCAATGGGCACGCTGTGGGTGCGGTCCTATCTCAAGAACACCGATCTGATCGCCCAGGCCGAGGGTCAAGTGTCGGCCTACCAGGCCGCAGCGGCAGAGCTGCCGCCCAGCCCGGTGGGCGACACCGACCTGGTTCCGGTGGTGGCGGCGCTGAACAACCTGCGCGACATGCCGGGCAATCCGGTGCTGTCGGACCCGGAGCCCGAGCGCGCGATGACCTATGGCCTGTACCAGGGCGAGGTGATCGGCACCCAGGCCGCACAGACCTATCGTGCGGCGCTGAACCAGCGGCTGCTGCCGCGGCTGCTGGTGCGGCTGGAGCAGCAGATCGAGGGCAACATGAACAACCCCGATACGCTCTATGAGGCGCTGAAGATCTACCTGATGCTGGGGCTGCAGGGGCCGATGAACCCCGATCTGGTCAAGGAATGGATGCGGCTGGACTGGGAAAACATTGCCTACCCCGGCATTGCCCGCACCCAGCTGCGCACCGATCTGATGGATCACCTGACCGCGCTTCTGTCGCAGCCGATGGAGGAGATTGCGCTCAACGGCCCGCTGATCGCCCAGGCGCAGAACATCCTGTCGGAAATGCCGCTGGCGCAGCGGGTCTATAACGGCATCCTGAATTCGCAGCAGGCCACCGCGCTGCCGAAATGGCGGATCACCGATGTCGGCGGGCCGTCGGTCAAGCGGGTGCTGGTGCGCAGTTCCGGCAAGCCGCTGAATGATGGGATCGAAGGCATCTTCACCTATGACGGCTTCCACAATGTGTTCCTGCCGGAGGCGGTCAGTGTTGCCGAACGCGTCCACCGCGAGGCCTGGGTGCTGGGGGAGCAGAGCGAGGCAGCGCAGAATGAGGCGGTTCTTCTGAAGCTCAGCCGCGATGTGCTGGACCTTTATTACAACGACTACATCAGCCGCTATGACCAGATGCTGGGCGATATCGACATCATCCCGCTGGAATCGCTGTCCCATGCGGTGGAAGTCACCAATGTGCTGTCCGGGCCGACCTCTCCCATCGTCAACATCCTGACCGAAGTCAGCAACGAAACCCGGCTGAACGAAGACAAATCGGTGCTGGACGCGGGCTCTCTGGCAGCGGGTGCGCAGCAGGTTGCGGCGATTGAATCCCGGTCGAACCTGTCGATCCAGGGGCAGATCCTGCTGGAGGCGCTGGTCAATTCCGCCGCCAATGCGCCGGGAGAGACAGCCAAGCCGCCGGGGGCCTATGTGCAGGAGCGGTTCCAGTGGCTTTATGATCTGGTCAACCGGCCCGAGGGGCAGCCGTCGCAGCTGGATGACCTGATGGGGCAGCTGCAGCTGGTCTATCAGGAGCTGAACAAGATGTCCTTCTCCGGCGTGGCTGCCGGCGGCCAGAGCGGCCAGGCCCTGCTGCAGTTCCAGCAGACCGCCAGCCGCATGGGCGGGCCGCTGCCCCGCTGGGCAACGCAAATCTCGGCGGGCTCATCGGGGATCACGTCCGAGGGCACCCGCGCCTCGATCAACGCGCGCTGGCAATCGGCGGTGCTGCCGTTCTGCGAACAGGCGCTGGCGAACCGCTATCCGTTCAACCGCTCGGCGCGGGCCGATGTGGCAATGGCGGATTTTGCCAAACTGTTTGCGCCGGAGGGGATGATCGACAGTTTCTTCAACGAGCATCTGATGAAATACGTCGATACCCGCAGCCGGCCCTGGACCTGGAAGCGCGTCAATGACGTCGACCTGGGCATCAGCCCGGCGGTGCTGCAGCAGATGCAATATGCGGCCGAGATCAAGGAGGCGTTTTTTGCGGACGGGCCGCAGCCGGCGGTGAACTTCCAGATCACCGTCAACGCGCTGGATCCCAAGGCCAAGGAGGTGCTGCTGGAAATTGACGGCACCAAGGTGGCTTACAATCACCGTTCCGGCGCGCCGACGCCGGTGGCGGTGACCTGGCCCGGCTCGGTCGGGCTGGCGCGGCTGACGCTGCTGCCGCAAAAGCGCGATGCCGAGAACGTGCTGTCGCGCGACGGGCCCTGGGCCTGGTTTCGGCTGCTGGACGCGGCAGAGGTGCGGCGCACCAATGTGTCCGACCGGCGGCGGGTGAACTTCCGCGTGGGCGGCCGGCTGGCGCTGTTTGAGCTGCAGTCCGGCTCGGTCATCAACCCCTTCGCCCTGCCGGCGATGGCAAAGTTCAGCTGCCCGAAGTCGATGTGATGGCGGGGTTCGGGGCCTTCGGTAAGATGCCGTCAGCCGGGGATTTCTTCCGGCTGAACACGCCGGGCGGTTTTGTCCGGGTGTGGGACGCCTGGCTGCAGCAGATCATGCTGGACGGCAGGGCCGCTTATGGCGCCGGGTTTGACGCGCATTACATGACCGCGCCAATCTGGCGGTTCACCTTGCCTGCCGGACTGGCCGGCGCGGGGGCGGTGATGGGCGTGATGATGCCATCGGTCGACCGCGTGGGGCGCCGGTTTCCGCTGACGCTGATGGCGGGTGCGGGTGTGCCGGGACAAGTGGCGGCGGGGCCGTACCATTTCGGCGAGGCCGCATTATTTGAACGGCTGGAGGATGTGGCGCTGGATGCATTGGAGGACACGATGACCAAGGACCGCCTGGCGGCGACACTCGCAGAGATACCGGCGCCGGCGGCACCGGCCGCTGGCGCCGAGGCCGCAGCGGGGATGACGATGGTTCTGGCCGGGGCCCAGGGCGCGGAGAGGCTGACAGCCGCATCGGATGACGCCCGGCTGGCGGATTGCAGCCTGTGGACCGCGGTTCTGGACGGGGTGCCGCGAACGCTGGCGTGCAGCGGTCTGCCGCAAGGCGCCGCGGCGCTCGGGCTGTTTGACCTGGGCGCGACGGTCTGGGAGGGGGCCGGGGTCTCATGATGAACCCGATGCGCAAATACCGCTATACCGCGCAGACCCACGTGGGACTGAAGCGCAAGATCAACGAAGATGCCGTTCTGGCGCTGCCGGAGCATGACATCTGGCTGGTGGCCGATGGCATGGGCGGACACCAGGCTGGCGACTTCGCCAGCCGCCTGATTGCCGATGCGGTTGCGACGATCCCGCAGGGGCTGGACCCGGCGGCGCGGATGCATTCGCTGCGGGACGCGATCCAGACCGCGCACCAGGCCATCCGGGCCGAAGCCGCCTCCCGCGGCGGCGGCACCATCGGCTCAACCGTTGCCGCGCTGATCATGGCGAACCAGCATTTCGTCGGCCTCTGGGCCGGGGACAGCCGGATCTACCGGCTGCGCAATGGCCGGATCGAGATGCTGACCGAAGATCATTCGGCGGTGGCGGAGTTTGTTCTGGCGGGCAAGATGACTTGGGACGAGGCCGACCAGCATCCGCAATCCAACGCGATCACCCGGGCCGTCGGGGTCGGCGAGGCGCTGGAAATCGACAAGGTGCGCGGCGGCACGGTGCCCGGCGACCGCTTCCTGATCTGCTCTGACGGGCTGACCAAATACGCCACTTTTGCGATCCTCGCGGATGTTCTTGGCAGCACGCCGCTGGAAACGGTTGGCGACCGGCTGATCCAGATCGCGCTGGACGGCGGCGGCGCGGACAACATCACCGCCGTCGTGATTGATGTCCTGTAGCCAAGCCGCTGCCCTTGCAGGGGGCCGCCTGCCCGGTCAGGGTTTGGCGGTGACAAGAACCCGGCTGTCCAGCGAGCGGATGCGGCTGGAATCGGCCTCGTAACTGGCCTGCAGCGCTTCGGCAAAGCCGACGGCGCTTTCCGAGGTCGGGCGCATCCCGTCAAACAGCGGCTCCGACGAATGCAGCACCAGCACCTTGCTTTTGCCCAGGGTGCTGTCATCCACCTTAAAGGCGATGCCGCCGCCGGATGCGGACTCCTCCAGGCTGTAGGCCACCCGCACCGGCACGTCGCCCGCAGCCCCGCCGCGCAGGCTGGCCACCGCATTGTCCGGGCGCGCGATGTTGGGCAGCAGGTGAAACACGTTGCCGGAGACATCAAGGACCGACACCGTCAGGTAGCCGTCGGTCACATCCCCCGGCAGCACCACGTCGATTACCGGGTTTTCCCCGACAAAGAACCGGCCGGAGGGGTTGGGCTCCACCGTCGAGCCGCCCACCGCGAATTCCACTTCGGCACCGCCGGAGGGGGCTTTGGGCAGGTGCTGCTCCACCACACACAGAGAGTCGTTCAGCACCTCGACATCCAGCACCACCTGGCGCTCATGGGCCAGCGCGCGCAGCGCGTCGAACAGCTCCAGCCGGGTGGCGGTGTTGGCGACGCGGCCGCTGATCAGGATCGGGTCGGCCGGCGCATAACCGTCATAATGGCCGTTCCCGTCGCGCACCAGCGGGCCGCAATCAGCAAAGGTGTCCATGATCGCCTTGACCTCTGCCACCGGCAGCATCGGCAGTTCGAACCGGATTTCTGCTTTGCCTTCCAGCGCCCCGGGCAGGCCGTTGCGGAAGCGTTCGTTCAGCATTTCGGCAACGTTGGTGTCGCTGGTCGTGCCGGTCAGGCGGGCCTTGTTGTTGCTGACCACCAGCCGCCATTCGCGCAGGCCCTCAAGCGGCCTTACCGTGTCCAGCAGATCGGCGCCCCAGGTCTCGGCGATTGCGCCGGAGGCCAGGGTCAGATCCGCGTCCTCAGCCAGCGCCAGCAGGGCGTCGCGGGTGGCTTCCGAGGGCACGTTGCCGACGATCTGCACCGGCCCGTCCGCCGGTTTTTCCGCAATCAGCGAATAGGGGCGGACAACCGGATAAGACGGACCCATGAAGCTGTCGAGCATGCCGGAGAAATAGGCCCCCGCGCCGCCGCCGCCGAGCAGCAGCAGAACCGCCAGTGCCGCCCACAGGCCGCCGCGCCCACTCTTTTTCCCCTGTGCGGTTGCGCGCGCCGGGTCCGGCGGGGGAGGCGGCGCCGGCTGGCGGGTTTGCGGTACGATGATGGTGGCATCTTCGGCTGCGGGTCCGTCCAGCACATCCGCCAGACTGCCGCCGTCGGGATTGTCGAGAAACGCCAGCACCTCGCCCGCGCTTTGGAACCGGTCATCCGGGTCCGGGGCGCACATCCGGCCGATCAGCGTCCTGAGGGGTTCCGGCACACCGCTGGTATCCAGCGGTTTCTGCTTGTTCTCAACCACTTCCATCGGGTTGGCGCCGAGTTTGGGCGCGGCGCCGCGGAAGTTGGCAAGCAGCAGCGCGCCCAGCGAATAGATGTCCGAGCGCGCGTCGGTCTGCCCGCTCATCTGCTCCGGCGCGGCATAGGAATACTTGCCCGCAAATTCATTGCCGACAATGGTCTGGGCGCCCGGGTTGGTGTCCTTGGCAATGCCAAAGTCGATGATCACCGCCTCTGCCGGGTCGCCGCCCCGCAGGATGATGTTGTCCGGGCTCAGGTCGCGGTGGACGATATTGCGGGCATGCGCCGCCTGCAGCCCTTCGGCCACGCGGCGGCAGATCACCAGCAGATCTTCGGCCGCCATCGGCCCCTGTTTCAGCCGCTTGTCGAGGCCGGGGCCGTCGATGTAATCCATCAACAGGTAGATATGGCCGTCCGGCGTGCGGTGGTTTTCCGAATAGCGCACCACCGCGGCATGGCGGATTTCGCGGATATTCTCCTCGCGCGCCATCAGGACGGTAAAGTCCTCGTTGGCTGCAAGCTCCTGCTTCAGCACCTTCAGGGCCACCAGGTTGCCGGAGATTTCCGAGCGCGCCTTGTAGACATCCGAGGTGCCGCCGCGCCCCAGCAATCCTTCGATCCGATAGGTATTGTTCAGCAGATCACCCGGCTGGAACAAGTCGCCAGGGCGCGATTCAAGCATGGAGTTCTCCCTGGCCTGCAGTCCGCCGCGAGCCCAAGCCGGGCTTAGCCCAGGGCCTGGAATTCGACGCGGCGGTTTTCATCCGCACGCGGGTTGTCCTGATTGAAAGGCGCGGTCTCGCCCATGCCGATTGCCTTCAGCATATCCTCGGGCACGCCGCAGGCGCTGATCAGGTGGCGGCGCACTTCCTGCGCGCGCAGCAGCGACAGCCGCTCATTATAAGCAGCGGAGCCGGAGCTGTCGGTATGGCCGATGATCTGGAACACGGTGCCGTCCATCAGTTTCATCGACTCGCACATATTGGCCAGCTTGGGCGCCTGGTCCGCCCGCAGCGCCGCGCTGTCAAAGTCAAAGGAGATCTGGACATTGATCTGGGCCTGCTGGTCCACCGGATTGTATTCCTCGGCGGCGGCCGCCACGGTCGCGGTTTCCTGCGCCGTGTCCTGGGTCTGGTCCGTGCTGCTGGGCACGATCACCAGGCCGCGGGTCTTCTGCTTTTTGAAGGCTTCGGTGATTTCCTCAACCGACAGTTCACCGCCGTTCGACTGCGCCTGCGCCAGCGGTGCGAACATGAGACCGGCGCCTAGAACGCTTGCGAAAATTCCTTTCAGGGGGATCATGCTCAGCGCCCTTTCCTACCGTTACAACTTCGCTGGCAGCTTATACCAGCACCTGCTGCCTGCCAATGCCGGGCAAAGGCCAGCGGCGGAAAAAAACACGGTGTTTCCGGCAAGTTGTAAACAGGGGGTTTACTTGCCGCGCACTGAAAGATTGAAATGGGCGCAGGTGAACCGGGAGGGTATATGCGGGTTCTGCCAGCCGTCATAATCGCCATTGGCCTGGTGCTGGCTCCGGCTGTCTGGTTCGGGCTCAGCTGGCTGCTGAGCGAAGAAGATTACCAGGGGGCCGGCGGGGTGGATTCCACCGCGCGTATCGAGATCGAGATGCTGCGCCAGCAGGTCGAGGATCTGCAGGCCCGGATGACCGACCTGCAGAACGAGCTTGCCAGCCTGCCCGCGGGAGGGGCAGGCACCGGAACCCCTTTCACCGATGATGCGGCCGGCGAGGCCGCGATCTGGAACCAGACCGGCGGCGCGGATCTCGATTATGCGCAGGTGGTGCTGATCGCCGACCGGCTGAACGTGAACCGCGGGCTGAAGGTGACGGGCGGCAGCTATCTGACGGAAAAGCTGGGCCGCCCGCGGGAAGATCTGAACGACACCTGCCAGCCGATGACCAACCCGGACCTCAAGGAAAAGCTGGTGACAGAGCAGGTCGGGCCGATCCGGGTCAGCATGCTGCGCCCGGCCATCGAAAGCCTGAAGGTTGTGTTCGAGAACATCCGCCAGGCGGACCCCGACCTTTATGCCCGGATCAACACGGCCGGGGCGCTGTGCGTGCGCCGGATCCGCGGCACGCTCAGCGCGCTCTCCACCCACAGCTATGGCCTGGCTGTCGACCTGAACATCGACGGCAAGCTGGATAATTTCACTGATGGCAAGACCCAGCTGGGGTTGACCATCATGGCGGATTTCTTTTACGACCAGGGCTGGGTCTGGGGCGCGGGGTTCCGCCGCGAGGACAGCATGCATTTCGAAATCAGCCGCCGCCAGCTGGATCAATGGCTGGCCGAAGGGCAGCTGTAACCGTCGGCTTGTCTGCCCAAGGGCCTGTTCAGGAACGAGATGCGCAAAAGGGCGAACAATCCATGAAGCGGATGCATCCGCGGGAACCCAGACGCTTACCCTTCCAGCCCGTAGGCCTGGCGGATCCCCCTTTGGGTGCCCGGCCCGAAATTGCCGTCGATCGCGCCTGCATAGAAATTGTTGTCTTTCAGCTTTCGCTGCAGCGCGCGCCGGGTCTCTGCGGTGAACATCTTGGGGCGTTCGCTCAGCAGGTTGAGCACATCAGAACTGCCGCTGCGCAGCGCCGCATACAGGTAATGGGCTGAATCCTCGGGGCCTTTTGACGGGATCAGCCCGTCATCGATCAGGGCGGCGAAATTGAACTGGGCCTGCGGATGGCGCAGGTCGGCAGCGCGCTCAAAGAACGTCAGCGCTTTCTTCGGGTTGGCGCGCAGGCCAAGCCCGCCCTGGTAATGCAAAAAGCCAAGATCGTTGATCGCATCGGCAAAATCCTGGGCCGCCGCCGCCTGATACAGCTCCAATGCCCTGGCCGGATCGGCGTCGACGCCGGTGCCGCGCTCATACAGCTTTGCCAGCTCAAACTGCGCTTCCGGGGAGCCCGCGTCCGCAGCCCGCTGCAGGAAATCCACGGCCGCCTTGGGGTCAAACCGGCCCTCATTCGGGTTCAGCCGGATATAGGCCAGTCCCAGCATCGACCGGGTATCGCCGAGGTCGGCCAGCGCCAGCAGCTGCTCCTCCTGGTCGGGTTTCAGCGCGGCCCAGGCGGCAGAGGCATCGGCCACGGAAACCGGGGCGTCATTTGCGCCCGGGCCGGCCAGATAGAACGGCACGCCCGTCAGCGAGCCGTAGGTATAGGGTTCCTGCAGGTTGCCGGTGGTCTCCAGAACCCGGTCGCGCACTTGGCGGAACATCAGGCTGATCTCCAGCCCCGGCTGCACCATCTTCTCCATCAGCGCCGTGGCATAAGGCGAGTTGCTGCCGCTGCCGTCCAGCGCCACCTGGCCGTCCTTGGCGGCAAAGGCCACCAGCGTGCCGCGGTCCGGATCGGCCGGCGCCATGCCGCCGCCGCCGCGGGTGGCGGCAGCGTTTTCAGCGGCCTGGGTGCCGCCTTGCTCCAGCGCAATCGAGTCGCCCAGCGGGTTGTCGCGGCAGCTGTCGAGGATCACGATGCGCATCTTGCGGGCCCGGTCCACGGCCGCCAGCAGCTGTTTCAGCGAAAGCGACTGGCGCTGCACATCCCGGTTGCCGGCCACCTTGGCGTCTGCCGGGATCAGGAAATTCTCGCCCTGAACCTCGATCCCGTGACCTGCAAAATAGACCAGCGCCAGATCGGCAACTTCGGAGCGGAAGGCGAAATCCTGCAGCAGCAGCTCCATTTCCGCGGTGCCCGGATCCAGCGCCAGGCTGACGTCAAACCCGATGCCCTCCAGCGTGTCCGCCATCGCGGCGGCATCGTTGCGGGTGTTTTCCAGCGGCGGCAGGTACTGGTAGTCAGCCACGCCGATGACCAGGGCGATGCGGTCGCTTGCAGCCTGCGCCCCTGCCGCCATCAGCAGGCAGGCGGTGAAAATCAACGGTTTGAAAAGCAAAGACATACGGACACCCGGGCTGGCTGTTTCAGCTAGGCCCAATGTAGTCTGCGGCGGCCGCAATGAAAAAGGAAATTCGCGGCCGCGGGTCTGCAGCGCAGCTCCGCCCGGGTCTGGGCGGAGCCGGGGCGTTCAGGTGTCTGCCAAGCTGCTGGCAGAGCGCAGCCGGTCGCGCAGTTTTTCGAGAGTGACCCCTGCCGCTGCGGCCGGCAGATCGGCAGGGCCGGACTCATCAACTTGCGCCTGCACGCGCTTGTAGAAACCGGAGAGCCCGGCCAGGGTCTGGATCACCAGATCAAAGTCCTGCAAAGAGCGCAGTTCCTGGCTGGTCGGGGGCGTGCCCCGTTCCAGCACGTCCAGCACGACGTCTTCCAGCGCCTGCATCTGACTGCGCAGCTGCTCCATTTCCCACGCCGAGGCGGCGCAAAGTTCGCTCAGGGCTTTGCCGGGACGCTCCATGGTTACAGCCGCCCGACGACCTGTTCGATGGCCTGCTTCATCGTGGCGACCGTGAACGGCTTGCGGACAATGTTGTTCAGGCCGATCTGCTTGCCGACCTGGATCATCTCCGGCGTCGGCTTGCCGGTGACCAGAATGAACCCGACCCGCTGTGTGACCTGGTGGCTGCGCAGGGCCTTCAGCAGACCCAAACCGTCCATGCCCGGCATGTTGTAGTCGGACAGCACCATGTGAACCGGTGTCTGGATCAGTTTCTGGTAGGCGCCCTGGCCGGAGTTTTCGACCATGTAGTTCTTGATGCCGATCTCATCCAGGCTTTGTGTGATGATCCCCCGGCTGGTTGACATATCGTCAACGACCATAACGCGGAGAGAGTCTTTCAAGCTCATTTTTCTTTCCTTCTGCTCTGCTTGCAGCCGTGGTCAGGAAGTCCTGCCAGCGGGTGAGTTGACATAGGTTGTGATCCCGGCCGTCTTCAGGTGCTGCGCTGCCGGGCCGGACATGCGCTCTGAGTGCCCGATGAAGAGATAGCCGCCCGGGTTCAGGGCATTCTGGAAGGCCTGCCACACCTTCTGCTGAGTCGGGTTGTCGAAATAGATTGCCACATTGCGGCAAAAGATGGCGTCGAACCTGCCGCGGAACGGAAACGGCTCGATCAGGTTCAGCACCCCGAAGGTGATCAGCTTGCGCAGACTGTCCGGCAGCCGCCCCTCGGCGTCCCGGGCCGGCACCAGCTTGCGGTATTTCGCGTCAATCTGGGCCAGTTCGTCCTCGGGGTATTTCGCCGCCTTGGCGTGCCGCACCACAACCGGGTCGATATCGGTGCCCAGGATCTTGAAATCCAGCTTGGCCGCGTCCGGGCACAGATCCAGAACGGTCATCGCAATCGAATAGGGTTCCTGCCCGTTGGAGCAGCCCGCCGACCACAGCCGCACCCGGCCGCCGCGCCGCGCCTGTTCGATCAGCGGCGGCAGCACATCGTTGCGCAGGGTTTCGAAATGGTGCGGCTCCCGGAAGAAATGGGTCACGTTGGTGGTCAGCAGCGACAGCAGGCCGCTGCGCTCCTGTTCGGAACTGGGGCCGTCCAGGCAAGCCAGATATTCCTTGAAGCTGGTGAAATTGCGCTGGCGCAGCTTGCGCGCCAGCCGCGAGGACACCAGCGGCTTCTTGCTTGCCGCCAGGGCCAGGCCGAAGTGCTTGTGCGCAAACTGCGCGATGGCTTCGAACTCCTGGTCCGAGAGCGTAAAGCTTTCAGCTGCGGGAGTGATGGAACCTTCTGCGCTCACGGCATCACCTGCTCCGGAGCTGAGATCACCGCATCCAGATTGATGATGCGCACCATGGTGTCATCATGCGAGATGATGCCCTGGATGTATTCCATCGTGTTGCGGCTGTCGACCGGCGGGGTGTCCTGGATATCATCCGGGTTGATCGAGATGATTTCCGAGACCGATTCCGCCAGCAGCCCGACCGGTTTGCCATGCACCGAAACCACGATAACCACATTGCGCTCGCTGGCTTCGGTCTGCTGCAGGCCAAAGCGGGCTGACAGGTCATAGATCGGGATCACTGCGCCGCGCAGGTTCATCACCCCCAGCACATCGGCCGGCGCATGCGGCAGGATGGTCACCGGCGACCAGCGCCGGATCTCGCGGATCTGGGTGATCTTCAGGCAAAAGGCCTGGCCTGCCACGGTGAAGCTGACGAACTCGCTGTGTTCAGCGTGCTTCACTTCCTGATCGTTTTGCTTCACTTCAGCTTGCATTGCTCAATCTCCGCTCGGTGTCAAAGGCGGCTGCCGTGGGCGAAGCCGCAATGATGCTTTCAGGGTCCAGGATCATGGCGATTTTGCCATCGCCCAGGATGGTTGCAGCGGCGACGCCGGGAATTTCCCCGCAGACGCCGTCGAGGCTTTTGATCACCACCTGGCGCTGATCGTGGATGTCATCCACTGCCAAGGCGCAGCGCTGGCCGGTTTCGGTCTCCACCAGCAGGTAGACGCCGGCCTGCCGGTCGCTTTCGCGATAGAGACCCAGCGCGCGGGCAACATCGCAGATCGGCACGAAGTTGCCGCGGATCGACAGCAGGGTGCCGTCGGCGCCGAGGCTGTTGATCATGTCGTCGCTGCCGCGCATGGTTTCGACGATCGACGTGATCGGCACCACCATGGTTTGATCGGCAACCGACACCACCATGCCGTCCATCACCGCCAGTGTCAGCGGAAGAATGATGGTGAATGTGGACCCTTTGCCCGGGGCGGAGGAGATGTTGATGCGCCCGCCGAGGCCGGTCACCGCATTCTTCACCACGTCCATGCCAACCCCGCGGCCGGAGAGGTTGGAGATCTCCTTGGCCGTTGAGAAACCCGGTGCGAACAGCAGGTTGTCAATCTCGCCGTCGGTCAGCTCGGCGTTTTCCGGGATCAGCCCCTTCTCGATCGCGATCTGTTTGACCCGCGGACGGTTCACACCGGCGCCGTCGTCCCTGATCTCGATGCAAACGCTGCCGGAGCGGTGCGAGGCAGACAGGCGGATTTCGCCGGTGGTCTGCTTGCCGGCCGCGGTCCGGTCCTCGGGCTTTTCCACGCCATGGTCGACCGCGTTGCGCAGAATGTGCGTCAGCGGGTCGGACAGCCGTTCGATGACTGTCTTGTCGACTTCGGTATTTTCGCCCTCGGTGACCAGTTTGCAGGTCTTGCCGGTGGCAGCCGACGCTTCGCGCACGATGCGGGCCATGCGCTGGAACAGCGGCTTGACCGGCTGCGCACGGATGGCCATCACCCCTTCCTGGATGTCGCGGGCCAGATTCTTGAAGCCTTCCAGCTCCGTCTCGACGTCCCGCGTGTCGGAGACGTTGAGGTTGGCGATCTGCTGCGCCAGCATCGAATGGTTGATGATAAGCTCCCCGACAGCATTGATCAGCCGGTCCACCCGCTCGAGCTCGACGCGAAGCGTCGGCTTGGGACCGCCGCGCTGCTCCTGCTTGCCGCTCTCGGCTTTCGGGGCCGATGCCTTTTCTTCGGCAGCTGCCGGCTTGGCTTCGGGTTCAGGTGCGGGGACCGGCGGTTCAAAAGGGGCGGCAGCTGCCTCGCCGTCTGCGCTGCCGGCGGCAGGCGGGGCGGTGAACATCGCATCCAGGGCCGCCAGGGCATTTGCCTCCGCTTCGGCATCGCCATCCCCGGCAATCGACAGCTCGCACAGTCCTTCGACAAACTCAAAGACCGCCTCGACCACCGATCGCGGTTCCTTGGTCACCAGGACCAGGTCCCACGCCAGGTAGCTTTCGTCCATGTCCATGGTGTCGAACCCGGGCAGCTCGTTCTCGTCGAGCGCCACGGTCAGATCACCCATGTCCCTGAGCGCCTGGAACAGGAAGAACGGCTCGTTGCCGGTGCCGTACATTTCCTTCAGCGGCTGGAAGCGGATCCGGTAGGTTTCCTCCTGCGGTGCTGCCGGAGCGGCACCCAGATCGCCAAGGTCCATCATCGGCGCCGGGCCGCCAAGGCCCATCGGCTCGAAGGTGAGGTCCTCCTCCTCATCGGGAGTGTATTCGTCCAGCGCCGCCAGCAGGGTGTCGTGGTGCGCCTCGTCGATCTGGCCGCCGTCGCGGGCAGCCTCGACCAGCGCCGACAGGTGGTCGCTGGAGCGCAGCAGCAGCTGAACCAGCTTTTCGTCCAGCTCCAGCCGGTTGGAGCGCACTTCGTCAAACACGGTCTCGAACCGGTGGGCAAACGCCACCAGGTCATCCAGGCCAAAGGCTCCGGCGCCGCCCTTGATAGAGTGCACGGCGCGGAAGATCGCATTGACAACCTCGGGGTTGTGATCGCCTCCTTCGATAGCGGTCAGCCCCTCATCCGTTGCTTCGAGGAGCTCTTCGCACTCCTCAAAGAAGGTGTCCTGAATCGAGCCCGACATCTTAGGCCGCGGCTCCGGTCACACGCTTGAGCGCGAAGATCAGCGAGGCATCGTCAAACGGTTTGGTGATCCAGCCGGTGGCGCCGGCGCCGCGGGCACGGGCCTTCAGCTCAGGCGCGCTCTCGGTGGTCAGCACCAGGATCGGCACCTTGGAGTTGATGCCTTCGCCGCGCAGCTCCTCGATCACGCCGAAGCCGTCGAGGTTGGGCATGTTGATGTCGGTGATCACGACGTCGGGATCGACGTCGGGATACATGTCCACGCCTTCGCGGCCGTCAACCGCACAGTGGTATTCAAAACCGGCCTCTTCCAGGGTTGCGGCCAGAAGATTCCGGATCGTGCGGGAATCGTCGATTGCCAGAACTTTGGTCTTCATGCTGTTTCCTCGTCTTCAAAACGGTTGGGCTCCAGCCCCAGAAGGGTCAGGGACTTGCGGCAGGATTCGGTGATGTTGGTGACTGAGAAGCCTACCCCCTCGGACCGCCACTGCTGTTCTGCTCCAAGCAGAACCTGCAGGCAGCGCGAAGGCATCAGAGCGACGCTGCTGCAGTCAATTTCGACCGCCCGGGAGCGGGCCCCTTGCAGGAAGGCGATCAGAGGATCCAGCTCCGCGAAGGCATTCGGCAGATCCAGAATGTGCTTTTGCGTTTCCGTGGTCATTTTCGGCGATTCGCACCCCCGTTGTCGGCGATCAGTTCGAGTTCGATGGAGCAATTGATAGGTGCGGGGCCTTAACATTTGATTGCCGCCGCGTGCGCTCGGAGAGGGATTCATAAGGAGAGGACCCGCAATTCAGCTGGGAAATTCCCGTCAATTTTTATCAGTGGCCGGCCGGGGCCGGAGAATCACCCGGCCGCTGCGCCCGCGCGCCTTCGGCTGTGCGCGGCGGCCTGCGCACAGCCGGCAGCTGTATGTTTACCCGGCCTTTACCGAGTGACGCTGATGCGCTGCGGAATCCGGGGCTTTTTTGCTGTTGACAGGTGTCACGCTTCCCTTCCGTAAGCCGCAAATTAACGTATCCGCGCCATCCTGAGCAGCATCATCATATGCGGTGGCCTAGACCGCGATGCTCTTAGGAGGACGGAATGAAAGCGCTTAAATCGCTCAAGCTGGCACATAAACTGCCACTGTTTGTTGTTGGGTTCGGTATGCTTGTGACGGCGATTCTCGTCACTATCAGCACGGTCAGTTTCCAGCGCAGCGCAGAACTCAATGCCCAGGACCAGCTCAGCTCCATGGTGGCGGACCGCAAGTTGTCGGTTCAAACCCTGCTGGACGGAATTCACGCGGATGTGCAGACGCTGGCCTCGGTGCCGTCGACGGCAACCGCCATCGAATGGCTGACAATGACTTGGAACGACCTGGAGGGAAATCCCGGCCAGGTGCTGCGCCAGGCCTATATCGATGCCAACCCCCATCCGGCCGGAGAGAGGCACCTGCTGGCGCGGGCGGAGGGCGACTCGCCCTACCACATGCACCACGAAAGCTTTCACCCGGCTTACAAGATGCTGATCGACAGCAAGGGCTATTATGATGCCTTTCTGATCAACCTGGCGGGCGACATTGTTTATTCGGTGTTCAAGGAAAACGATTTCGGCACCAATATGATGTCCGGGCCGTTCAAGGATTCCGGGCTTGGCAAAGTCTATCGGGAAGCGCTCGAAGGCAGCCGCAGCGAGGTGTTCTTTGCCGATATGGAGCCCTACGCACCCAGTGCAGGCGCAGCAGCGGCCTTTGCCGCCGCTCCGGTTGTCAATGATGCCAATCTCACGGTCGGCGTGCTGGCGGTGCAGATCCCCGTAGACATGCTGGGGGCCATCATCAACAACGAGCAGGGCATGGGCGACACCACCCAGGTCTATCTGGTGGGGTCCGACATGCAGGCCCGGACCAAATCACGGTTCGAAGGCGGATTTGATGTGCTCTCGCCGCTGCCGCCGACCAAGCAGGTGGTGGAAGCCTTTGACGGCAAGTCGCATGTGCAGAGCGGCGTTCCCGGCCTCAACGGACATTCCGTGCTGGCCTATTCGGAACCGCTGCCGCTGGCCTTTGCGGACTGGGCGATCATCGCCGAGCAGGACTGGGCCGAGCTTATGGCGCCCGCGGTCAAAAAGCGCAACATGCTGCTGATGGCCTCGCTGATCTGCGCCGGCGGCATGTCGCTCTTCGGCTGGCTGTTCGCCCGCTCCATCACCAAGCCGATCGACCGGATCTGTGCGGACATGGAGGCTGTCTCCTCCGGTGATCTGGACACAGAGGTCGCAGCGGCCGGCCGCTCCGACGAAATCGGCAAGATCGGCAAAACGCTGGTCTCGATGCAGGACGACTTGAAGCTGGCCCGCGCCGCGGAAGAGGAGCGCGCCGAGATGCAGCGCCAGCAGCAGGAAGTGGTCGAAAGTCTGAGCACCGGCCTGATGCAGCTTGCGGATGGTGATTTCTCGCGTGAGATCAAGGGCCCGTTCCCGCAGGAATACGAACAGCTGCGGAAGAACTTCAACAGCACGGTCACCAATCTGAGCGGCACCGTTCAGCAGGTGATCGACGCCTCCGGCAGTATCCGCAACGGCGCCGCCGAAATCAGCCAGGCGTCCGATGACCTTTCGCACCGCACCGAGAGCCAGGCGGCCACTTTGGAAGAAACCGCCGCGGCGCTGGATGAGCTGACCGCGTCGGTGAAATCCGCCGCCGAAGGCGCCCGCAGCGTTGAGGCCACCATGGCAGAGGCGCGGACCGAAGCGGAGAACAACCGCGAAGTGGTGCAGAGCGCGGTGTCGGCCATGACCGAGATCGAGCAGAGCTCGAACCACATCAGCCAGATCATCTCTGTGATCGACGACATCGCCTTCCAGACCAACCTTCTGGCCCTGAACGCAGGCGTCGAGGCGGCACGGGCGGGCGAGGCCGGCAAGGGCTTTGCCGTGGTCGCAAGCGAAGTGCGGGCGCTGGCGCAGCGCTCCTCCGATGCGGCGATGGAGATCAAGACCCTGATCGGCGACAGCTCCAAACAGGTTGAGCGCGGAGTGGATCTGGTCGGCAAGGCCGGCGAGGCGCTGCAAAGCATCGTCGAACGGGTCACCCATATCTCGCAGCTGGTCTCCGGCATCGCCGAGGGTGCTGCAGAACAGTCGACCGGCCTCAACGAGATCAACACCGGCGTCACCCAGCTGGACCAGGTGACCCAGCAGAACGCAGCCATGGTGGAAGAGGCCACAGCGGCCGGCCACATGCTGAACACCGACGCGACCAAACTGGCCGAGCTGGTCGCGCATTTCCGGGTCGCAGGCGTCAGCCCTGCAGCCCGTCCTGCCGCTGCAGCGGCCCCGGCTGCTCCCGCTCGGGCGGCGGCCCAGCCTGCGCCTTCGGCGCACGGCAGCGATGACTGGGAGATTGAGGCCAGCGCCGCGCCTGCCGCGGTACCTGCGGCCGCCAGCGGCAATGCCGCCCGCGATCTCTGGCAGGACTTCTAAGCGACTCACCGGAGGCGCCGCTGCCAGGGCAGCGGCGCCTTCAGGCCATGGCAACCTGTGCCGGAAATTCGGATGGCACCGCAAATTAACTGGGGAACCCATTGTCTTCGAAAAACTTATTGATCATTACCACTGACCGCAGCTTTGCCCGAACCCTGCAGAGCTACATGGAATCCGCTTACCCGGGCATGCGGGTGTATTTGGCGAACAACCTGATGATGGCCTACAATCAGGCAGAAGCGGCGCAGCCGGTTTTTGCCTTTGTGGAAGACGGGTTCACCAAGCTGCCGGAATTCGAGATGATGATGGCGCTGTTTTCGGCGATCGACACGCGCTGGGTCTCGGTCATGGACACCCAGGGCGCGACCCCGGCGCGGAAATCCTCACCGCTGCTGGACGTCGGAGCGGGTATCTTCGAACTGACGAAGGCGGATCACCCCAGCCAGTTCGCCCAGTATTTCGACATGATGGTCAACGCACCGCGCCGCAGCCCCCGGACGGCGGCGCGCGCCACGGCAAGCGGTCCTGCAGCGGCTGCGGGCGGCAGCCGCAAGCTGATCCTGATCGGGTCTTCGACCGGCGGGGTGGAAGCCCTGCGCAGCATTCTGGTCGGCTTCCCGTTCGACTGCCCGCCAACCCTGATCGTGCAGCACACCGGCAAGAATTTCGGGTCCGGCCTGGTGTCGCTGCTGGACCGGATCTGTCCGGCGCGGGTGCGGGCGGCCGAGGACGGCATGGCGCTGGAGCCGGGCTATGTCTACATCGCCGCCGGTCAGCGCCGCCACATGGGGCTGAGCAACCGCAAGCCGCTGCAGCTGCGGATGAAGGAAGGGCCGGATATTTCCGGCCACACGCCGTCTGTTGACGCTCTGTTCACCTCTGCCGTGCCATATGGAAAGGACGTTGTTGCCACCATTCTGACCGGCATGGGCCAGGACGGCGCCCGGGGGCTGCTGGACCTGCGCAAGGCCGGCGCCAAGACCTTTGCCCAGGATGAAAAGTCCTCGGTCGTTTACGGAATGCCCAGAGTGGCCTGGGATATCGGCGCCGCGCAGCAGCAGGTGCCGCTGGCCCGGATGGCCAGCACACTACTCCAGGCCAGCAAAGCCTGAACATACCGCAGGAAGGAACCAAAGCCTTGACCACTGTTTTCGCCAACTCGAAATCTGTAACGGTTCTTCAGGGGGAATACCGGGTGACCACCGATCCGAAAATCGTGTTCTCCACGGTGCTTGGCTCGTGCATCGCGGCGTGTATCTACGATCCGGAGAACGGTGTGGGCGGAATGAACCATTTCCTGCTGGCGAATGCCCGCCAGGGCGGCGCGGCCAACGCCCGGTACGGCATCCACGCGATGGAGCTGCTGATCAACGGAATCATGAAGAAGGGCGCCGTGCGGTCCAACCTGAAGGCCAAAGTCTTCGGCGGCGCCAAGATGTCGGCAAACCTGTCGGATATCGGCGCGTCCAATGCCGACTTCGTGCAGCGGTTCCTGCGCGATGAGGGCATCCCGTGCATCTCCTCCAGCGTTGGCGGCACATCCGCCCGCAGGGTGCGGTTCCACGCCTGTTCCGGCGCGGCCCAGCAGACCCATGTCCAGGACGACCGCAAGCTCGGCGAAATGGAGCAGCGTGCCGCAACGCGCCCGGCTCCGGCACCGGCACCGGCGGCAGGCGGCCCGGGCGCTGTCACCCTGTTCTGACCGGCCAGCCCTGCAAAGGCAGAAGACTGCGCCGCCCGGTGTGCACCGGGCGGAGGCAAATACCGTTTGCCCGCGCTGGCCGGCAGCGGTAGTTCCTTAGGGGCTATGAGAAGAAACCGGGCCTCATTTTCGCTGTCTCAGATCTTGCCGGGCCTACGGCGGGTCCTGGCAGCGGCTGTCCTGCTGATATGCGGCATGGCAGCGATGGCGCAGGCGCAGATCACGGTCTTCGCCGCCGCCAGCACCAAAACAGCGCTGGATGAGGCCGCCGCCGCCTATCAGTCTGCAACCGCGCGGACAGTCACCATTTCCTATGCCGGCTCCCCGGCGCTGGCGCGGCAGATCCAGCTGGGCGCGCCGGCGGATGTGTTCCTCTCCGCCAATTCCGGCTGGATGGATGTTTTGCAGCAGGAGGGGCTTGTGGATCCGGCCTCGCGCCTGGACTTGCTGACCAACCGCCTGGTGCTGATCGCGCACGGGAACGGCGCCGCACCGCTGGACCTGTCAGCCGCGGATCTGGGCGGGCTGCTGGGCGAGGGCCGGCTGGCCATGGCGCTGACCGATGCGGTGCCTGCGGGCATCTACGGCAAGGCCGCCCTTATGGCATTGGGGCAGTGGACCGCCGTCGCGCCCAAGGTGGCGCAGGCCGCCAATGTGCGCGCAGCGCTGGCGCTGGTGGCCTCGGGCGAGGCGCCAATGGGCGTGGTCTACGCGACCGATGCCCGCGCGGACAGCAAGGTCTCGGTGATCGCGGTGTTTCCGGAGGCAAGCCACCCGCGGATCGTCTATCCGGCGGCTGCCGTCGCAGGCGGTAACGCCGCAGAAGCCAAGGTTTTTCTGGAGTATCTGCGCAGCCCCGAAGCGCGGGACATCTTCCTGCGCCACGGTTTCGGGGTGCTGGCGGAGTGAGCGCTGAGACGGCATGGCTGGGGCCGCAGGAATGGCAGGCGGTGATGCTGTCGCTGCGGGTCTCTCTTTGGGCGACGCTGGCGGCGCTGCCGCTGGCTGTCTTTGTGGCCTATGCGCTGGCGCGCTGGCGGTTTCCCGGCAAGCAGATCGTCAACAGCCTGGTGCACCTGCCGCTGATCCTGCCGCCGGTGGTGACCGGCTACCTTTTGCTGACGGTGTTCGGCACCAAGGGGCCGGTCGGCGGTGCGCTGCAGCAAATCGGCATAGTCTTTGCCTTCCGCTGGACCGGCGCGGCACTGGCCGCGGCCATCATGGCCTTTCCGCTGATGGTGCGGGCGATCCGGCTGTCGGTGGAGGCTGTGGATCCGAAGCTGGAACAGGCCGCCGCAACCCTGGGCGCTTCGCGGGTGCTGTGCTTTGCCACCGTCACCCTGCCGATGATCCTGCCGGGGCTGATTGCCGGCACCGTGCTGGGCTTTGCCAAGGCGATGGGGGAATTCGGCGCGACCATTACCTTTGTCTCAAGCATCCCGGGGCAGACGCAGACGCTGCCCTCGGCGATCTACACGTTTCTGCAGGTGCCGGGCGGGGAGGCGGCAGCATTGCGGCTGACGCTGGTGTCAATCGCCATCGCCCTCAGCGCGCTGCTGTTCTCCGAACTACTGGCACGCCGCGCGGCTGAGCGGACCGGGGGGCGCTGATGCTGACGGTCTCGCTGCAACATGCGCTGCCGGGGTTCGGGCTGGATGTGCAGTTCGAGGCGCCGCCCGGCGTCACCGTGCTGTTCGGGCGGTCCGGCACCGGCAAGACCACGGTGATCCAGGCGGTTGCCGGCCTGCTGCGGCCCGATCAGGGGCGGGTGACGCTGAATGGAGAGGTGCTGTTTGACACCTCGCAGCGGCATTGGCTGCCGCCGCACAAGCGCCGCATGGGCTATGTATTTCAGGAGGGGCGGCTGTTTCCGCATCTGACCGTGCGGCAGAACCTGCTGTTCGGGCAATGGTTTGCGCCACGCAGCGCCAAGCGGGAGAGCCTGGACCGGGTGGTGGAGCTGCTGGGCATCGGTTCCCTGCTCCAGCGGCGGCCCGGGCGGCTGTCAGGCGGGGAGAAACAGCGGGTGGCGATTGGCCGGGCCCTGCTGTCGGCGCCGCGGATGATCCTGGCGGATGAGCCGCTGTCGGCGCTGGATGAAGCGCGCAAGGCGGAGATCCTGCCCTATTTCGAGCGGCTCAGGGACGAGATCGGCATCCCGATGCTCTATGTCAGCCATTCCGCCGCTGAAGTGGCCCGGCTGGCGACCACGGTTGTGGTACTGCAGGACGGCAAGGTGCAGCGCCAAGGCAGCGCGGCTGAGGTGCTGGGCGATCCGGCGGTCCTGCCCGCGGGCGTGCGCGCCGCCGGCGCCCTGCTGGAAGCACGAGTGACCCGCCACCACGAGGACGGGCTGACGGAGCTGGAGGCGGGCGGCGTGCCGCTGTTCCTGCCGCAAATTACCAGGGCTCCAGGCAGCCAGGTGCGGGTGCGGATCTCGGCGCATGAGGTGATCCTGTCGCGACAGCGCCCCGAAGGCCTGTCAGCGCTCAACATCCTTCCGGGCACGGTTGAGAATGTCCGCACCGGCGGCGGCCCGGGCGCCATGGTCTCGCTGCGGACGCCGGCCGGGCGGGTGCTGGCCCGGGTCACCCGGCGCTCGGCGCAGGCGCTGGGGCTGGAACCGGGGGCAAATTGCTTTGCAGTGGTCAAAACCGTCTCGATCGCGCCGGAGGATATCGGCAGCGGCGGCTAGGCGTCCCCGCCTGCTTTCAAAAATTCCGCAACAATCCTTCAGGTAATCTTGATACGGAAATAAGTTCGGTTGCGGGCGGAGCGCGGGTATCAATAGGGGCAGCAGTTCAAGAGGAAAGGCAGCCCATGACCAAACGATCCTATTACGCCCCGGAAGGCGGGCTGCCGCCACAGACCCAATTGCTGACCGACCGGGCGATGTTCACCGAAGCCTATGCGGTGATCCCCAAGGGCACGATGAGCGATATCGTGGCGAGCCTCTTGCCGTTCTGGGACAAGGCCCGCTTCTGGGTGCTGTCGCGGCCCCTGTCGGGCTTTGCCGAGACGTTTTCCCAGTATATCGCCGAGGTGCAGCCCGGCGGCGGCAGTGACCAGCCGGAAACCGAACCCGGCACCGAGGCGGTTCTGTTTGTGGTGCAGGGCGCCATGACGCTGACCATCGACGGCACCGCGCATGAGTTGGAGGAGGGCGGTTATGCTTTTCTGCCGCCGCAGGCCAGCTGGAGCCTGCGGAACAACTCCGGCGCGCCGGTGCGCTTCCACTGGATCCGCAAGGCGTATCAGGCGGTTGCAGGCCTGGACGCGCCCGAAGCCTTTGTCACCAACGAAAACCGCGTCGATCCGACGCCGATGCCGGGGACCGAGGGCAAATGGGCGACGAGCCGTTTTGTCGACCCGAACGACCTGCGCCATGACATGCATGTGACCATCGTCACCTTCGAACCCGGCGCGGTAATCCCCTTTGCCGAAACGCATGTGATGGAGCATGGCCTCTATGTGCTGGAAGGCAAGGCAGTCTACCGGCTGAACCAGGACTGGGTCGAGGTCGAGGCGGGCGATTACATGTGGCTGCGCGCCTTTTGCCCGCAGGCCTGCTATGCCGGCGGCCCGGGCAAGTTCCGCTATCTGCTGTACAAGGACGTGAACCGGCATATGCCGCTGGCGCCGCTGCGCTGACGGCGGGGGGAGCGCCCGGCCCGAAAATGTGCCCGGGCGCTGCCCGGCTGGTCAGCCGGGCGCGGCCTGATCCGCCGCCGGCGCGCCCAGCCCATAGGACAGTTTTTCTGCGGCGCCCCTGACCAGGGCGCCGATTTCGCTGATGCGCGCGTCCGGCATCCTGGACGTGGGCCCGGAGACAGAGATCCCGGCCAGCACCTCACCCTGCATTCCGAACACCGGCGCTGCCACACAGCGCATGCCCGGCGCCTTCTCCTCGTCGTCGAAGGACCAGCCGCGGCGGCGGATCTGCGCCAGATCTTCGCGCAAGGCGTCTGCCGAGGTCAGGGTTTTCTCCGTGAATTCCTGCAGCGCGCTCCCGCGCAGGAAGCGGGCCAGCTGGTCCTCCCCGAAACAGCTGAGCAGCGCCTTGCCGATACCCGACGCGTGCATCGGTGAAGTGGTGCCGGGCGGAAAGAAGGCGCGGATCGACTCGTAGGTTTCCACCTGGCTCACAAACATCACGTCGCCGCCGCGTTCGATACCGAGGTTCGAGGTTTCGCCGGTTGCCTCCATCAGCTCCCGCATCACCGGCCGCGCCCGCTCGATCACGCTGGAGCGGCGCAGAAAGGCAGAGCCGAGGCGGAAGGCCATGGCGCCGATGTGCCAGGTCTGCGACTGCGGCTCCATCTCGACGATCTGGCGCGCCTCCAGCGTGGCCAGCACCCGGTACATAGTGGCCGCCGACTGATCCAGCGCGGTGGAGAGTTCCGTCAGCGTCATGCCGCTGGCGCCGGCCAGCGCATCCAGCACGTCCAGCGCGCGGTCGAGCGATTGGATCGTGGGCGGGTTGCTGGCGGAATCAAAGTTCTTTGGGCGGCCCTTGCGGCGCGGTGCTTGCGGCATTTTCAGGCCTCCGAAGGCAATTCAAACAGCAGCTTATTGATACATCTGAAAATCACTTCTGTACAATGAAAAACTCAAACCCTTTGTAAAACGGTGCTTTTTCAGCGCTTCTTCCATTTATGAAATCTTTTTTCAAAAAAATTTACCCGCGCGCGCCGCCCCCTTAGAGTGAAGGAAATCGCCACAGGAGGGCACGACATGAGCTTTCAAAATCCGGTTTTCATCCCCGGTCCGACCAATATGCCCGAAGCGCTGCGCAAGGCGGTGGACATGCCGACGCTGGACCACCGCTCGCCGCTGTTCGGCCAGATCCTGCACCCGGCACTGGCTGGGGTGAAGAAGGTTCTGAAAAGCGAAACCGCAGAGATCTTTGTCTTTCCGTCGACCGGCACCGGCGGCTGGGAGACCGCAATCACCAACACGCTGACCGCAGGCGACAAGATCCTGGCCGCGCGCAACGGCATGTTCAGCCACCGCTGGATTGACATGTGCCAGCGCCACGGGCTGGACGTTCAGATTGTCGAAACACCCTGGGGGGAAGGCCTGCCTGCGGACCGCTACGAGGAAATCCTGACCGCCGACACAGCCCACCAGATCAAGGCGGTTCTGGCGACCCACAACGAGACTGCGACGGGCGTCAAGTCCGACATCGCTGCTGTCCGCCGCGCGCTGGATGCGGCAGGCCACCCGGCGCTCTTGTTTGTGGACGGCGTGTCCTCGATCGCCTCGATGGACTTCCGGATGGACGAATGGGGCGTCGATATTGCCGTCACCGGCTCGCAAAAGGGGTTCATGCTGCCGCCGGGCCTGGCCATCACCGGCTTCTCGCCCAAGGCGATGAAGGCGGCGGAGACCGCGACCCTGCCGCGCACCTTCTTTGACATCAAGGACATGGCCAAGGGCTATGCCAACAGCGCCTATCCCTACACCCCCTCTGTCGGGTTGCTGAACGGTTTGAACATGGCCTGTGGTATGCTGCTGGATGAAGGGCTGGAGAACGTCTTTGCCCGCCACCACCGGATTGCCGAGGGCGTCCGCGCCGCGGTCCGCGCCTGGGGGCTGGAGCTGTGCGCGGTGTCGCCGGAGGTCTACTCCGACAGCGTCAGCGCAATCCGCACGCCCGAAGGCTTCGACGCCAACACGTTCGTGAGCCTGGCGGCCGAGAAATACGGCGTCGCCTTTGGCACCGGCCTGGGTGAGGTCGCGGGCAAGGTGTTCCGCATCGGCCACCTGGGCAGCCTGACTGACGTGATGACGCTGTCCGGCATTGCGACCGCCGAAATGGTCATGGCCGACCTGGGCCTGAACATCAAACTGGGCTCCGGCGTGGCGGCGGCTCAGGACTACTACCGCGGCAACAGCGCCAGTAGCGCCAAGGCCGCCGCCTGATGAAGGATAACGCGATGTATATCCCGACCTATGAGGACATGCTGGCTGCGCATGAGCGCATCCGGCCCCATATCCGCCGCACACCGGTCCGCACCTCGGATTATCTGAACGAACTGACTGGGGCGGAGCTGTTCTTCAAGTGCGAGAACTTCCAGGAGCCGGGCGCCTTCAAGGTGCGCGGCGCCACCAACGCAGTGTTCGGGCTGGACGAGGCGCAGGCCGCCAAGGGCGTCGCCACCCATTCCTCGGGCAACCATGCCTCCTGCCTGTCCTACGCAGCCATGCTGCGCGGCATTCCCTGCAACGTGGTCATGCCGCGCACCGCGCCGCAGGCCAAGAAGGACACCGTGCGCCGCTATGGCGGGCGGATCACCGAATGCGAGCCCTCGACCAGTTCGCGCGAGGAGACCTTTGCCAAGGTGCAGGCGGAAACCGGCGGCGATTTCGTGCATCCCTACAATGACCACCGGGTCGTCGCGGGGCAGGGCACCTGCGCAAAGGAATTCGTGGAGCAGACCGATGGCCTCGACATGGTTGTGGCCCCGATCGGCGGCGGCGGCATGATCTCTGGCACCTGCCTGACGCTGTCGACGCTGGCACCGGAAATCCAGGTGATCGCGGCAGAGCCGGAACAGGCCGATGACGCCTACCGCAGCTTCAAGGCGGGCTACATCATCGCCGATGATGCGCCCAAGACCATTGCCGACGGGCTGCTGGTGCCGCTCAAGGAGCTGACCTGGCACTTCGTCAGCAACCACGTCAGCGAGATCTACACGGCGTCTGATGCGGAAATCATCGACGCGATGAAACTGATCTGGAAGCACCTGCGCATCGTGATGGAGCCGTCCTCGGCGGTGCCGCTCGCCACCATTCTGAAAAACAAGGACGCCTTCGCGGGCAAACGCGTGGGCCTGATCGTCACCGGCGGCAATGTCGACCTCGACAAACTGCCTTGGATGAACAGCTAAACTGGGGAATAGAACCATGAACGCACAGACAAATTTTGATCAGCTCGAAGTCGGCTATGACGTCCCGGCGGTCCCGGGCATGGACGAGGCTGACATCCAAACCCCGGCGCTGGTCCTCGACCTGGACGCGCTGGAGCGCAACATCAAGAAGATGGGCGACTATGCCAAGGCGCATGGCATGCGCCACCGGGTGCACGGCAAGATGCACAAGTCGGTGGATGTGGCCAAGCTGCAGGAAGAACTGGGCGGCGCGGTTGGCGTTTGCTGCCAGAAGGTCTCCGAGGCTGAGGTCTTTGCCCGCGGCGGCATCAAGGACATCCTGGTCTCCAACCAGGTCCGCGACCTGCAGAAAATCGACCGTCTGGCCCGTCTGCCCAAGCTGGGCGCGCGCACCATCGTCTGCGTTGACGACCTGGACAACGTGGCCGACTTGTCGGCAGCGGCGCAAAAGCACGGCACTGAGCTGGAAGTCTTCGTTGAGATCGACTGCGGCGCCGGCCGCTGCGGCGTGACCACGACTGAGGCGGTTGTCGAGATTGCTAAGGCGGTGAACGCGGCAGAAAACCTTAAGTTCTCCGGCATCCAGGCCTATCAGGGCGCGATGCAGCACATGGACAGCTACGAGGACCGCAAGGCCAAGCTGGACATTGCCATCGCCCAGGTTGCAGATGCGGTTGAGGGCCTGAAGGCCGAAGGCATCGCGTGCGAGCTGGTTTCCGGCGGCGGCACCGGCTCCTACTACTTTGAATCGAACTCCGGCGTGTACAACGAGCTGCAGTGCGGCTCCTATGCCTTCATGGATGCGGATTACGGCCGCATCCTCGACAAGGACGGCAACCGGATCGACCAGGGCGAGTGGGAAAACGCCTTCTTCCTGCTAACCCAGGTGATGAGCCACGCCAAGGCCGACAAGGCCATCGTGGACGCAGGCCTCAAGGCGCAGTCGGTCGACAGCGGCCTGCCCTTCGTCTTTGGCCGCGATGACGTGGAATACATCAAGTGCTCGGACGAGCACGGCGTGGTCTCGGACCCTGACGGCGCGCTGAAAGTGGGCGACAAGCTGCGCCTGGTGCCGGGCCACTGCGACCCGACCGCCAACGTGCATGACTGGTACGTCGGCGTGCGCAACGGCAAGGTCGAAACCGTTTGGCCCGTCTCGGCCCGCGGCAAAGCCTACTAACCGATCCATCCCCAAACTGGCGGAGGTGCGCATGCCGCCCTCCGCCGGCTTTTTTGTTGAGGAGAAACAGACATGTATATCGTTCCGGAAAAGGCGGTTGCGGACCTGGTGACCCGCGAAGCCTCGTTCGATGCGGTCGAGAAGGTTTTTGCCGCCATGGCGTCGGGGGATGCCTACAACTTCCCCGTGGTGCGCGAGGCGATCGGCCATGAGGATGCGCTCTACGGCTTCAAGGGCGGCTTTGACCGGGCTGGTCTTACACTTGGACTTAAGGCCGGCGGCTACTGGCCGAACAACCTGGAAAAGCGCGGGCTGATCAACCACCAGTCCACCGTTTTCCTGTTTGACCCGGACACCGGCAAGGTGAAGGCGATGGTGGGCGGCAACCTCCTGACCGCGCTGCGCACCGCCGCGGCCTCCTCGGTATCGATCAAGCATCTGGCCCGCCAGGACGCCAAGGTGATCGGCATGATCGGCGCAGGCCACCAGGCCAAGTTCCAGCTGCGCGCGGCGCTGGAGCAACGCAATTTCGAGAAGGTCATCGGCTGGAACTTCCACCCGGAAATGCTGCCGAACCTGCAAGAGGTGGCCGAGGAGGCGGGGCTGCCGTTTGAAGCGGTGGAACTGGACGGCCTGCGCGAGGCGGATGTGATCATCTCGATCACCTCGTCCTTCGACGCGATCCTGAAGGCGGACCAGGTCAGCCCCGGCACCCACATCGCCTGCATGGGCACCGACACCAAGGGCAAGCAGGAAGTCGACCCGCAGCTGCTGGTCAAGGCGGACGTGTTCACCGACGAGGTGGCGCAATCTATCTCCATCGGTGAGGCGCAGCACGCGGTGGCCCAGGGCCTGATCCAGGAGGCCGACGTCGCCCAGCTTGGCGCAGTAATCAACGGCACCAACCCGGGCCGGACCTCGGACGATCAGATCACCCTGTTCGACGGCACCGGCGTCGGCCTGCAGGATCTGGCCGTCGCGGCCTCTGTGGTTGAGGTGGCGGTGGAAAAGGGCATCGCCATTGAGGTCGATTTCTAAGCACAGCCAGAAACACATTCTGCGAATATCCGCATAGCGGAGCGGCAGGAGAGAGGTGTACCTCTCTCCTGTTTTCCATTGAGGGACTGGAAAAATGTTTCTGGGATTGAGCCTGCTGGTGGTCGGCGTGGTGCTGTGCCTGAACGGCGTCTGGCAGATGGGCCGGATCGAGGACCGCGAGATCATCCTGATCAACGCCGTTGCGGCGCTGGTGTTCTTTGCCGTGGTGCTGCTGATCGCGCTGGCCGCGCGGCAGCCGGCGGACCTGCTGGATGCAGGCATGACGCTCTTGTTCGGCACCACCTACCTCTGGGTGGCTTATAACCGCATCTTTGCGTCCAGCGGCGCGGGGCTGGGCTGGTTCAGCGGCTTTGTGGCGCTGACCGCCGCGCCCATGGTGCTGCGGGTGCTGGCGCAGGGGGATGGTCTGTTCGATGTCTGGCTGGCCGCCTGCTGGGCGGCCTGGTCCGGGCTGTGGTTCCTCTTCTTCCTGAACCTCGCGCTCCGGCGCGGCAGCCCGCGGCTGACTGCCGCGGCAACGCTGCTGTGCGGGATCTTCACCGGCTGGCTTCCGGGGCTGGCGGTCTTGCACGGGCTGGCCGGCTGAGAGCAAAAAAGCCGGCCCTTTGCGGGCCGGCCGTTGATTTAGCTACAGGCGGTTGCCTCAAGCTTGATCCTCATGCGGCAGCGACCCGCGTCCGTGGCCGCTCAGCCCGCCAGAAACTTCCTCGGTCGCTTCTCCCGCCAGTTCCTGCGGCAGCACCAGGTTCAGCACGATGGCAATCAGCGCGGCTGGCAGCAGACCGCTGGTCAGCAGGATGCGCGCGGTATCGGGCATGTGCTGCAGCGCGCCGGGCTCCAGCTGCAGGCCCAGGCCGATGGACAGGGAGATCGCAAAGATCACCATATTGCGGCGGTTCCAGTCCACGTCCGACAGCATCGAAACACCGGCCGCAACCACCATGCCGAACATCACTATGACGCCGCCGCCCAGCACCTCGATCGGCACGGTGCGGATCACCGCGCCCACCTTGGGCACCAGTCCGCAGACAATCAGGAAGATGGCACCGCAGGTCACAACGTGGCGGCTCATTACCCCGGTCATGGCGATCAGGCCGACGTTCTGGGAAAACGACGTGTTGGGGAAGGCACCGAAGAAGCCCGCCATGGCGGTGCCGATACCATCGGCATAGGTCGCGCCGGCGATCT
This sequence comes from Leisingera aquaemixtae, assembly GCF_006740765.1. Lineage (GTDB taxonomy): Bacteria > Pseudomonadota > Alphaproteobacteria > Rhodobacterales > Rhodobacteraceae > Leisingera > Leisingera aquaemixtae. Next base: position 50,345 of record NZ_CP041164.1, on the reverse strand, counting down.
CCTCCTCGGTGGCCTCACGGCCCGCGCCGCCCTTGGTCACGCCAGAGACATCGCCGACGGTCTCCACCGCAGAGACAAAGCTCATCAGGCAGAAACCGATGATGGCCGCGGCAGAAAACTCTACCCCGTATTTGAACGGCTGCGGCAGGGCAAAACCCGCGGCTTGCGACCAGGAGCCGGAGACCGCCTCGAGCGTCAGCATGCCGGTCATCAGCGCGTAGATGTAGCCCGCGATCAGACCGAGCAGCACGGCAGAGACCGACAGCATCCCCCGGGTGAAGAACTTGAGGCCCAGAGTCACAAAGATCACCACCAGCGCCGCCGACCAGTTGAGGAGAGAGCCGTATTCCGGCGTGCCGATGGCGGGCACACCGCCTGCGGCATACTGGATGCCCACCTTGACCAGCGCGAGGCCGATCATCGTCACCACCAAGCCCGTCACCAGCGGCGGCAGGGCAAAGCGGATCCTGCCGATCACCGTGCCCAGCAGCCCGTGGAAGATACCGCCAATAATGACGCCGGTGAACAGCGCAGCCAGCCCGTCCACGCCCTTGCCCGCAACCAGCGGGATCATGATCGGCAGAAAGGCAAAGGAGGTGCCCTGCACAATCGGCAGCGCGGCTCCAACCGGACCCAGGGTGATGGTCTGCAGCAGGGTGGCGACGCCGGCAAACAGCATCGACATCTGAATGAGATAGAGCAGTTCCGGAAAATCGGGCGAGTTGGAGCCGAAACCGAAACCGGCGGCCCCGGCCACGATGATGGCGGGCGTCACGTTTGAGACGAACATCGCCAGCACATGCTGGATGCCGAGCGGCACCGCCTTATGCAGGGGAGGCGTGTAATTGGGGTCGCGCAGCTGCGCCGGCGTCCCGATGGAAGTGTCAGCCATGAAAGGTATCTCCTGTCGGTCATGGGGATCTTGCCGCTTCTTGTTTTTGTTGGCGGCTTCGGGCTGTGGTCAGTCCGCGACCACGGTAAAAGGCTCCTTGAACCAGTGTTCTTCGAGGTTGGGTGAGGTGCCGATCCGGTCGACAACGATGTATTGGCCGGGCGCGCCGAGGGGCGCGAGCACCCCGTGCCAGATGCCGCGGTGCAGGTTGACGGACTGGCCCGGCTGGCTGATGAAGGCCTGCAGGTTGACCGGCACACCGCCGTCGTCATCCGCCACCACCACCAGCATCGGCACGCCGCTCACTGGCACAAAGGCCTGGCTGCCCTCGGGGTGGCGCTCCACCATGTCCACCTTATGCGGCAGGTGGCGGGCCTTGGCGTCAAACAGGCTGATGCCGGCCCGGCCGTCCGGGCCGAAATCCACGACCGCGCGGTCGTGATGACGGCCGCACATGCCCTGATTGATCATCTTGTCCGGAGCGCCCGCAACCTCGATCACGTCGCCATAGGGCGCAAAAGCCGCTGCGGTCAGCGGCTTCGCTGTCAGCCGGCCGCTCACGGCAGCATGTCCTGCAGGCGGAACTGGGCAATGCGCTCAACCTGGCGGCAGGCCTCATCGAACTCGGTCGCCCGGTCATTGTGGATGCGGCGGTGGAACGCCTCCATGATTGACGCCTTGTTATGGTCGCGCACCGCAACGATGAAGGGGAAGCCGTGCTTCTCCACGTACTCGGTATTGAGCCGAGTGAAGGTCTCGCGCTCCTCATCGGTCAGCATATCAAGGCCGGCACTGGACTGTTCTGAGGTGCTCTCGGCGGTCAGCCGCCCCGCAGCGGCCAGTTTGCCCGCCAGATCCGGGTGCGCGGTCAGAACGCCCAGACGCTCATCCTCGCTGGCGGTTCGGAAGATCCGGCACAGTGCATTGTGGACGCCCGCAGCGCAGTCATGCGCCGGGCCCAGCTCCAGATCAAAGGCACGGTCGGCGATCCACGGCGAATGCTCGAAGATCGAGCCGAACTTGGCGACAAACGCCTCGCGGTCCATTTGGCTGGGGCGCTCGCGCTTCACCGGCGGATGGGTTTCGGCCCAATGCTCGGCAATGTCGATCCGGCGCGGGCACCAGACGCCCTCGAATCCCTGGATGTAATCGATGAAGCGCTTGAGGCCGGCGATCTTGCCCGGACGCCCGACCAGACGGCAGTGCAGGCCGATGGTCATCATCTTCGCAGCACCTGCCTCGCCCTCGGCATAGATCACGTCGAAGGCATCCTTCAGATACTGGAAGAAATGCTCGCCCGTGATCCAGCCCGGCGAATTGGCGAACCGCATGTCGTTGGCTTCCAGCGTGTAGGGGATGATCAGCTGTTCGCGCCCGCCGGTTTCCAGCCAATAGGGCAGGTCGTCGTCGTAAGTGTCAGAGATGTAATCGAACCCGCCTTCTTCGGCCACTAGCTGCACCGTATTGGCGCTGCAACGGCCTGTGTACCAGCCGCGCGGGCGGGTGCCTGTGACCTCGGTATGCAGGCGCACGGCTTCGGCGATTGCGGCGCGCTCCTCCTCCTCGGCCATGTCCTTATGCTCGACCCACTTCAGGCCGTGGCTGGCGATCTCCCAACCCGCGTCCTTCATCGCCTGCACCTGTTCAGGGCTGCGGGCCAGCGCGGTCGCCACGCCATAGATGGTCAGCGGGATGCCCGCGCCGGTGAACAGCCGGTGCAGCCGCCAGAAGCCGGCGCGGCTCCCGTATTCATAGATCGACTCCATGTTCCAATGGCGCTTCCCGGGCCATTGCGCTGCACCGGGAATGTCGGACAAGAAAGCTTCCGAGGCCGCATCCCCATGCAGGATGCAGTTCTCGCCGCCTTCTTCATAGTTCAGAACAAATTGCACGGCGGCTTTGGCCCCATTGGGCCACTGCGGGTCGGGTGCGGCAGCACCGTATCCGCGCAGGTCACGAGGATAGCGCGTCATGTCAGGTCTCCTGTCTTTTTATTATGTATAGAACAGATAATCTGCTTCGGCTTTCAGTATATTTTTGAAAGAACTTTTTGACTCTTCCCGCTGTATGGGGCGGGCTGAACCAAGCATACCTAGGGAAACGGAATTGAAAGGAGGCTGTCATGGCCGGATTTCTGACCACCCATGTGCTGGACACCGCCCGCGGCTGCCCGGCGGAAGGGCTGAAGATCGACCTGTACCGGATCGAAGGCGATGAGCGCATCCATCTGCGCAGCCTGACCACCAATGACGACGGGCGCACTGACGAACAGATCCTGCCCGCAGGCGAATTCGCCACCGGCACCTATGAGCTGGTGTTCCACGCAGGCGGCTATCTGCGCGCCACCGGCCAGGCTGGGGCGGACCCGCTGTTCCTGGACGAGGTGCCGCTGCGTTTCGGCATGAGCGAGGCAGACAGCCACTACCACGTGCCGCTCTTGCTGTCGCCTTACGGCTATTCCACCTACCGCGGCAGCTGAGTCGCACACCCCAAGATACCTCTCCTCCCGCTTGGCATCTGCCGGCGGTTCCCGCCTCAGGAAACTGGGGCGGGCTTTTTCATTCTGGGGGGAGGGACGCCTGAATGTGATCCACCATGAAATCCATGAACAGCCGCACCTTGGGGTCCTGATGGCGGCGGTGAACGTACAGGCAGGCCATCTGGATCGGGATCGGCGGCTCCTCCGCCAGCACCGGCACCAGCCGGCCGGAGGCGAGGTGTTCCGATATTTCGAACACCGGCTTCAGGATGATCCCATGCCCGTCCAGCGCCCAGCTGGTCAGCACGTCGCCGTGGTCCGATTCAAACGGCCCCGTAACCGTCACCCGCTTGACCCCATCCTGGCTGCGCAGCGGCCATTGGAACTCCGGCGCGCCGGGATAGCGCAGGTTCAGGCAGTCATGCGCGTCCGTCTTCAGCTCCTCGCTGTTGTTCGGCTGGCCGCGCCGCTTGATGTACTCTGGCGCCGCGCACAGCACCCGCGGGCAATCGGCGATCTTGCGGATGCGCAGGTTTGAATCCTCCGGCACGCCAAGGAAAAACGCCGCATCCAGCCCCTCCGCCGCCAGGTCCAGCTTGCGGTCCGACAGCCGCAGCCGGATCGAGATCAGCGGATAGGCTTCCTTGAACTTCGGCACCGCCGGTGCAATCAGGTGCTGCCCCAGACCCAAGGGCGCCGCCACATAGAGCGTTCCGCGCGGGGTTTGGGTGACGCTGCTGATATCGGCCTCCGCCTCGTCAACCGCTTCCAAAATCTTGACCGCCCCGTGATAGAACAGATTGCCCTGTTCGGTCGGATTGAGCAGCCGGGTGGTGCGCTGGAACAGCCGCACGTTCAGGTGATCCTCCAGCTGCGAAATCCGCGACGACGCCACCGCGGCCGAGATCCGCATGTCCCGCGCAGCGGCAGACATGTTGCCAAGTTCATAGACACGGACAAAGGTGCGGATGTTGTCGAGATAGGCCATTCACGTATTCTTTGTGTTATTTTGAAACAGCTTGGGTTTTTTACCTAATACATGAAAATAACACCATGCTCTAGTCTCGGGTCAAAGCTTATGAGGAGAGAACAATGGAAGAGCTTGTGATCATGTGGGACTGGCTGGGCTTTGCGGTCCGCTGGCTTCACGTCATCACCGCCATTGCCTGGATCGGATCGTCCTTCTACTTCGTCGCGCTGGACCTTGGCCTGCGGAAGGTTCCGCATCTGCCGGTCGGCGCGCACGGCGAGGAATGGCAGGTCCACGGCGGCGGTTTTTATCACATCCAGAAATACCTGGTGGCGCCGGAGAACATGCCGGATCATCTGATCTGGTTCAAATGGGAGAGCTACGCCACCTGGCTGTCTGGCGCGGGGCTGCTGATGATCGTCTACTGGGCCGGCGGTGAACTGTACCTGATCGACTCCAGCAAGGCTGACCTGGCCCTGTGGCAGGGTATCCTGATCTCCGGCGCATCACTCAGCATCGGCTGGCTGGTCTATGATGCCTTGTGCAAATCGCCGCTGGGGGAAAAGCCGACCTTCTTGATGGTGCTGCTGTTCGTCCTGCTGGTCATCATGGGCTGGGGCTACAACCAGATCTTCACCGGCCGCGCGGTGATGCTGCATCTGGGCGCCTTCACCGCGACCATCATGACGGCAAACGTGTTTTTCATCATCATGCCGAACCAGCGCATCGTGGTGAAAGACCTGCAGGAAGGCCGCACGCCGGACGCAAAATACGGCAAGATCGCCAAGCTGCGCTCGACCCACAACAACTACCTGACGCTGCCGGTTGTGTTCCTGATGCTGTCCAACCACTACCCGCTGGCCTTTGCCACCGAGTACAACTGGCTGATCGCGGCGCTGGTGTTCCTGATGGGCGTGACCATCCGCCATTACTTCAACAGCAACCACGCAGGCACCAGCAACCCGACCTGGACCTGGCCGGTGACCGCCATCCTGTTCATCGGCATCATGATCCTCAGCCAGGCGCCGCTGCAACAGGACACCGTTGAGGAGTCCGAGGCGCGGGAGCTGACCAAATCCGAGCAAGTGTTTGCCAGCAATCAGCATTTCGAGGACGTGATGAATGTGGTACCGGGCCGCTGCGCCATGTGCCACGCGCGGGAGCCCTACTATGACGGCATCCGCCGCGCGCCCAAGAACGTGCTGCTGGAAACCCCGGCGGATGTGGCGAAATACGCCAAGGAGATCTACCTCCAGGCCGGTGCCACCCATGCGATGCCGCCCGCAAACGTCACCTTCATGGAGAACGAGGAACGCGCCCTGATCCGCCGCTGGTACGGCAGCGCCTCCAAAGATCTGCCCTTCGCGCTGGCTGCGAACTGAAGCAGACCCGACGGACAAGCCCAATGGCCCCGCCCCTGTGGCGGGGCCATTTTTGTCGGGCACCCCGCGTGCACCATCCGTACACCGCTTGTGCACCCCCGATGCTGCAAGACGCTGGAACCAAACTGCGCCGGCGTGTGTTATACTGCCACGGGGTTTGCCCAATTGTGCCGGAAACCCGGGGCTTTCCGGCCTGTTCTGCCACAGCGCCAATCCCTTTCGGGCACCCTTTTTCCCGGCGGAAAACGCCGGGAGCTGGCCGTTTGGGACCGCGGCAACACTGCGGGGTTTGGGCGTGAAGGAGGAAACGTGATGTTTAAGAAGACTTTCGCTATAGGATTTGCACTCTGCACCACCTTGGCCGCCTGCGGTGACACCACTGGCGAGCGGCTGGTCTACGGCGCGGGCGCCGGGGCCGCCGGCGCGGCGGTTCTGGACGGCAATGTGGCCGCGGGCGCCGCAGTGGGGGCCGCAGCAAACCTGCTTTACTGCCAGGAAAACCCGCACCGCTGCTAAGGCGGGTCTCATATTCCATATCAGGCGGGCCACCGGTGCCCGCCTTTTCTTTGGCGTGATGTCTACTTGCCGGTCTCGCTGTGCCGGAAGGCGGCCAGACCCTGCTTCACTGCGTAATCGACGAACAGGCGGATCTTGGGGTCCTGCAATTTCCGGTGCGGGTACAGGCAGCCGAAGATCGTCGGCTCCGGCGGCGTGTCCGGCAGCACCTCGACCAGCGCGCCGCTGCGCAGATGCGCGGCCACGTCAAAGCGCGGCTTGTTGACGATGCCGCGCCCGTCCAGCGCCCAACCCGTCAGCACGTCGCTGTCATCGGCGTCGTATTTTCCTGAAACTTCCAGCTTGCGCGGGCCTTCCGGCGTGGCCAGCGTCCAGTAATATTCGGGCGAGCGCGGGTAGCGCAGCAGCAGGCAGTTGTGCCCCGTGAGAAGATCCTCCGGCACCTGCGGGGTACCATGCCGCTCCAGGTATTGCGGCGCGGCGCACAGCACCCGGGCGCAATCGGCGATCTTGCGCATCTTCAGGGTCGAGTCGTGCGGGGTGCCGATAAAGAACGCCACATCCAGCCCGTCAGCCAGAATATCGACCTTTCGGTCCGACATCCGCATCCGGATTTCGGTGGCGGGGTACGCTTCGACAAACCCCGGCACCAGCGGCGCTATGATGCGGCGGCCCACACCCAACGGCGCGGTCACCCGGATCACCCCGCGCGGTGCGGCGGAGAACTGCGAGACCACCGCCTCCGCGTCCTCAATCGATTCGAGCACCTTCTTGGCCTCGGTGTAGAACAGCTGCCCGGCCTCGGTCGGGGTCAGCGATCTCGTGGTGCGGTTGAACAGGCGCACGCCAAGGTGCTTTTCAAGTTCCTTGATCCGCTTGCTTGCCACGGCAGGAGTCAGCCGCAGATCCCGCCCGCCAGAGGTGATGCTGCCCAGCTCGACGACTCGGGTAAAGACCCTCAGGGATTCCAGATAAGACATCGTTCACAGACCTTTACAGGGCGCATCTGCCGCTTGCACAGCGCGGCGGCAGGCGGCAAACACGCCGGTTCCGGCCCCTGTTATCCTAATCATTTTCAACAGGGTGTTGAAAGCCTTTCGCGATTGCAGCCGTTAACCGATGCAGTCAGACAAGGTAAAAATAACATAAGCGGGCCAGCTCGGCCCAAGAGACATTCGGGAGGCCCCATGGCACATCAAACCGGCATACGCTTTCTTCTGAACGGCAAGGACATTGTGCTGGAGGACGTGAAGGCGACCACCACCCTGCTGGATTTCCTGCGGCTGGAGCAGCGCCTGACCGGCACCAAGGAAGGCTGCGCCGAGGGCGACTGCGGCGCCTGCACCGTGCTGGTGGGCCGCCTGCAGGGCGGCGCGCTGCGCTATGAGACCGTGAACGCCTGCATCCGCTTCCTTGCGTCGCTCAACGGCTGCCACGTGGTGACGGTCGAGCATCTGTCCGGCCCCAAAGGCCGTCTGCACCCGGTGCAGCAGGCGATGGTCGAATACCACGGCAGCCAGTGCGGTTTCTGCACCCCCGGCTTTGTGATGTCGCTTTATGCGCTGTGGATGGAAAACCCGCAGCCGAATGAGACGCAGGTTGAAACCGCCGTGCAGGGCAACCTCTGCCGCTGCACCGGCTATGAGCCGATTGTGAAGGCAGCACTGGCGGTGAACCAGTACGGCACCCCGGCCAATGATTACCTGACCACCGAACGCGACAACCTGACCGCCAAGCTGAAGGCGATCCAGCCCGAGGCCCGCGTCGTGACCGGCCCCGAGGACGACCGCGCCATCCTGCCACTGGACGCGGCGGATCTGGCAGAAGTGCTGGCCGAGAACCCCAAGGCAACCATCGTCGCAGGCTCCACCGATGTGGGCCTCTGGGTCACCAAGTTCATGAAACCGATCTCCCCGGTGGTGTTTGTTGCCCACTTGGAGGAGCTGAAGGCGATCGAGCTGACCGATGAGGCGCTGACCCTCGGTGCCGGCGTCACCTATACCGAAAGCGAAGCGGCGATCCGCGACGCCTTCCCGCACCTTGGCGCCTACTGGGACCGCATCGCCGGCTGGCAGGTGCGCAACATGGGCACCATCGGCGGCAATATCGCCAATGGCTCGCCCATCGGGGACACCCCGCCGGTGCTGATCGCCTTGGGTGCTGAGGTGACGCTGCAGAAAAAAGGCGGCGCGCGCACCCTGCCGCTGGAGGATTTCTTCATCGATTACGGCAAGCAGGACCGCGAGCCGGGCGATTTCGTGGCCTCGATCCGCATCCCGCTGCGCCGGGACGGGCAGATCGACGCCGCCTACAAGATTTCCAAGCGCCGGGACGAGGATATTTCCTCGGTCGCTGCCGGCGTCAGCGTCACCGTGAAGGACGGCACGATCACCTCTGCCCGGATCGCATTCGGCGGCATGGCAGCCACGCCCAAGCGTGCCGCCGGTGCCGAGGGTGCGCTGGTGGGCCAGCCCTGGGGCGAGGCCGCGTTTGACGCCGCAGCGGAGGCGGTGAAGCAGGATTTCACCCCGCTCAGCGACTGGCGCGCCTCTGCGGAGTACCGGTCGCTCACGGCCAGCAACCTGCTGCGCCGCTTCTACCTGGAACATGATGCGGGAACCGCCGGGGCTGTCCGGCTGGCCGTCGCCTGAGGAGATTTTGAGATGAAAGACCATCAGACCATCAGCGGCGCCGTGCACCATGACCGCCAGCACGACAGCGCGATCAAGCATGTCACGGGCCGCGCCGAGTACACCGACGATATCGCCGAACCCTATGGCACGCTGCACGCCTACCTGGGTGTCTCCACCGTGGCGCATGCCAATATCAAGGGCATCGACCTGTCTGCCGTGCGCGCCGCGCCCGGTGTGGTGGATGTGCTGACCGCGGATGACATTCCCGGCGTCAACGACATCAGCCCCACCGGCAAGAATGACGAGCCGGTGTTCCCGACCGAGAAGGTCGAATTCCACGGCCAGCCGATGTTTGCGGTGATTGCCGAAACCCGCGACGCCGCCCGCCGTGCTGCCGAACTGGCACAGGTGGACTATGAGGTGCTGCCGCATGCACTGGACCCGGTCCAGGCGCAGGAGGCCGGTTATCCGATGATCACCGACCCGCTGAAGCTGGAGCGCGGCGATGTGGAGGTGGGACGGAAGGGTGCCCCCCACCGCATCCAGGCGCAGATGACCGTCGGCGGCCAGGACCACATGTATCTGGAAGGCCACATCGCCTTTGCCATCCCGGGCGAGGATGAAGATGTGACCGTGCATTGCTCCACCCAGCACCCGAGCGAGGCGCAGCATATGGTGGCGCATGTTCTGGGCGTTGCGAACAACGCGGTCACCGTCAACGTGCGCCGGATGGGCGGCGGTTTTGGCGGTAAGGAAAGCCAGATGAACCTGTTCTGCGCGGTGGCAGCAATCGCTGCGAAGAAGCATAACCGCCCCGTCAAGATCCGCCCGGACCGCGACCAGGACATGACCGCCACCGGCAAACGGCATGACTTCGTGATCGACTATGACGTGGCCTTTGACGATGCGGGCCGCATTCAGGCGGTCGAGGGCGGCTTTGCCGCGCGCTGCGGCTATTCCTCGGACCTGTCCGGGCCGGTCACCGACCGCGCGCTGTTCCATGCGGATAACGCCTATTTCTACCCGAATGTACTGCTGAAAAGCAGACCTATGAAGACCAACACCGTCTCCAACACCGCCTTCCGCGGCTTTGGCGGCCCGCAGGGTGTGATCGCGGCGGAGCGGATGATCGAGGAGATCGCCTATGCCCTCGGCAAGGACCCGCTGGATGTGCGCAAGGCGAATTTCTACGGTGAAGAGGGCCGCGACCTGACGCCCTACCATCAGAAGGTGGAGGACAACATCCTCGACCGGCTGATCGGGGAGCTGGAGGAAAACGCCGAATACCGCAAGCGCCGGGAAGAGATCATCGCCTTCAACAAGGACTCGAAGATCATCAAGAAGGGCATTGCGATCACGCCGGTGAAATTCGGCATCTCCTTCACCGCGACCTGGTACAACCAGGCGGGCTCGCTGATCCACGTCTACAATGACGGCTCGATCCACCTGAACCACGGCGGCACCGAGATGGGGCAGGGCCTCAACACCAAGGTGGCGCAGGTTGTGGCCGACGCCTTCCAGGTGGATTTCGAGCGCATCAAGATCACCAAGACCACGACTGAGAAAGTGCCGAACACCTCCGCCACCGCGGCCTCTTCGGGCTCGGACCTCAACGGCATGGCGGCGCTGGATGCGGCGGAGCAGATCATTGCCCGGCTGACCAAATTCGCGGCTGAGAAGTACGGCGTGTCAGAGGCGGAAGTCGAATTCCTGCCCAACCGCGTGCGCGTCGGCAGTGAAGAGATCCCCTTCGACAGGCTGGTGAAGGAGGCCTATATGGCCCGCGTCCACCTGTCGGCGGCGGGGTTCTACAAGACGCCGGAAATCCACTGGGACCGCGCGGCGGGCAAGGGACAGCCGTTCTTCTACTACGCCTATGGCGCGTCCTGCTCGGAAGTGTCCGTCGATACGCTGACCGGCGAATACCGGGTGGAGCGCACTGACATCCTGCATGACGTGGGCCGCTCGCTGAACCCGGTCCTGGACAAGGGCCAGGTGGAAGGCGCGTTCATTCAGGGCATGGGCTGGCTCACCACCGAGGAGCTGTGGTGGGACGGTGAAGGCCGCCTGCGCACCCATGCGCCCTCGACCTACAAGATCCCGCTGGCCTCTGACCGGCCGCGCATCTTCAACACCCGGCTGGCCGAATGGTCGGTGAACAAGAAGCGCACCATCAAACGGTCCAAGGCCGTGGGCGAGCCGCCGTTCATGCTGGGCATCTCGGTGTTCGAGGCGCTGTCGATGGCGGTTGCCAGCACCGCGGATTACAAGGTCTGCCCGCGCCTGGATGCGCCGGCCACGCCGGAGCGCGTGCTGATGGCGATCGAAACCCTCAAGGGGCAGGGCTGAGCCATGGCACGCCGCCTTTCCCTCCAGGACTTTCTGTCCCGTTACGAACATGTGGTGCAGGTCGCGCTGACCCGCGTCCGCGGGTCCTCCCCGCGCGAAGCCGGCACCTGCATGTTTGTGGCGGCAGAGGGCCTCTGGGGGACCATCGGCGGCGGCCAGCTGGAATATATCGCCATCGACCACGCGCGGCGGATGCTGAAGCAGGATCGCGCTTTGCGTTCCGTCGAGAGCCTGAATCGCCCGGCCGGTAGGCCGGGCAGCGCCCGACCCTCCCCACGGGAGGGCGCTAACGCACCCACCCAGGGTCAGGCACTGCCCTCAGCACTGTGTGAAACGCTCGACGTGCCTTTGGGCCCGGAGATCGGTCAGTGCTGCGGCGGACGGGTCGAAATGACGCTAAAGTGGATATTTCAGGCCGACCGTGACGACGCCATCGCACGCGAACAGGCCGGAGAGCAGGCGCTGCCGCATGTCTATGTGATGGGCGCAGGCCACGTGGGCCGGGCCCTGGCGGATCTCTTCCAGCACATGCCGGTGCGCTGCATCCTGATCGACCAGCGCGCCGAAGAGCTGGCCCTGTGCCAGGCGGATGTGGAAATCCGCCAAAGCGCTATCCCTGAGATCGACATCGCCGCCGCCCCTGCGGGCAGCGCCTTTATCATTCTCACCCACGATCACGCGCTCGACTTCCTGCTGGCCTCCGCTGCATTGCAGCGCGGCGACGCGGGCTATGTCGGGCTGATCGGATCGGCCACCAAGCGGGAGAAGTTCCGCCGCTGGTGCCGGGACCATTGCGACGGTCTGGGAACCGACCGTCTCATCTGCCCCATCGGGGCAGGCGGCAGCCGCGACAAGCGGCCCAGCGTCATCGCAGCCTTCGTGGCAGCGGAAGTGATCGCTGATTTGACCTCTGAAACTGCCGCGTCCGCTCCAGCACGGAGCAAGGAATTGCCCCAAACGGGCAAGCAACCGGACGCAGAGGGAGACACGGCTGGAGCATTCAGCCGTTAAGGACTGCGTCCTCTGATAGGAGGAGGCCGCCATGACCACAGGGCGGAGCTATACGTATAAACTGTTCGCGCGGAATGACTTCAGTGCATTCTGGGCGCTGTTCACCGACAACCTGATCAACCTGATCGTGCTTTCGGGCATCTGTCAGTTTGTCTTCAACATGCCGGCCGACATCGTGTTCGGCCGCATCGTGCCGGGCGCCGCGGTGGCGATCCTGGCCGGTATCGCGGTCTACACCTGGCTGGCCAAGCACATTGCCGAGAAGGAAGGGCGCGACGTGACGGCGCTGCCCTATGGCATCTCGACCCCGGTGATGTTCGTCTATCTGTTCGGGGTGATCGGGCCGATCTACTGGTCCACCAATGACGCCATGCTGGCCTGGCAGGTGGGCATCGGCGCGGGCTTCATGGGCGGCATCGTCGCCGGCCTTGGCGCGATCGTCGGCCCCTGGCTCAAACGTGTGACCCCGCGCGCCGGGATGCTGGGCACGCTCTGCGGCATTGCGCTGGTGTTCATCGGCACCGTGCCGCTGGCGACGATCTTTGAAAATCCCTTCATCGGCTTTGCCTCGATGATCATCATCCTGTGGGGTCTGGTGGGCCGCCACCGGCTGCCGTTCAACATCCCCGCCGGTCTCTTGGCGCTGATCGTGGGCACCGTTGTGGCGCTCGGCATGGGCGAGGCATCGGTCTCCTTCGAGGGCGTCGGCGTCTACCTGCCGGTCCCGTACTTCGGCGACCTGATCGCGGGCATCCAGCATCTGTTCGCCAACCCGGAGCTGTTCCTGGTGCTGGTGCCAGTGCAGATCTACAACTTCATCGAAACCATGAACAACGTCGAAAGCGCCGAAGCCGCGGGCGACCACTACCCGGTTGCCGTCTGCCAGGTGACTGATGGCGTTGGCACCATGATCGGCGCAGTCTTCGGCTCGCCGTTCCCGACCACCGCCTACATCGGCCACCCGGCGTATAAGCGAATGGGCGCGCGCTCCGGCTACATCATCGGCGTCGGGCTGGTGATCCCCTTTGCCGCCTTCTTTGGCCTCCTGGCGTTCCTCAACAACCTGATCCCCGTGGCGGCTGCCGCGCCGGTTCTGGTGTTCGTGGCACTGAGCCTGGTCACGAACACTGCGCATTCGGTGAAGACCGACCACATCGCCGCGGTGACCATCGCGATGATGCCGCATGTGTCGGCCTTCCTGGTGATCAAATGGGGGGCACTGGCCGGCGCATTGGGCGCACTGGGTGCCACCGGCATGGCGCAGCTGGGCGATCCGGAACTGACAGCGGCGCTGCTGCAGCAGGGCGCACATTACGAAGGCCATCTGGCCCTCAGCCAGGGGGCCATCCTGACCGGCCTGATCTGGGGCGCCATCGTGGCCAGCGTGATCGACGGCGACTTCCGCAACGCGGGCGGCTTTGCCCTGGCGGCGGCACTGATGTCGCTGGTTGGCATCATCCACTCTGCCAGCCTGCACTGGCCGGAATTCAGTGGTGTTGCCATGGGCTACCTGATCGCTGCAGCCTTCCTCTACATCTACCCGATCTTCCACAAGGCGGAGGAGCATGAGGAAGCGGCAGAGGACGGTGTGAAACCCCACGTGCCGCATCTGCCGGCGGGCGAATAATCCCAAATGACACCCAAATAATAATGGGCAGGGGGCCAGCGCGTCCCCTGCCTGCGAACCAAGGACACCAAAAGACATGACATCGAAACAGACGCTGCTGCGCGGGCGGGTTCTTTCCTTCACCGCCGAGCCGCAAGGCCCCGAAGACACCAGCGCCTATGAGTTCATCGAGGACGGCGCGCTGCTGGTCGCGGACGGCATGATCCTGGCCAAGGGCAGCTATGACGCGCTCGCCCCGCAGGCCGCAGGCGCCGAGGTGATCGACCACCGCCCGCATATCCTGATGGCAGGCTTCATCGACACCCACCTGCATTTCCCGCAGGTGCAGGTGATCGCCTCCTGGGGCTCACAGCTGCTGGAGTGGCTGAACAACTATACCTTCCCCGAGGAGGTCCGTTTTGCCGACGCTGGCCACAGCGCTGAAATGGCCGGGCATTTCTTTGACCTGCTGACCAGCCACGGCACCACCACCGCCGTCGCCTACTGCTCGGTCCACAAGACCTCCGCCGAGGCCTATTTCACCGAGGCCGCCCGCCGCAACATGCGGATGATCGGCGGCAAGGTCCTGATGGACCGCAACGCGCCCGAGGGCCTGCTGGACACGCCCTTGAGCGGCTATGACGACACCAAGGAGCTGATCGCGAAATACCACGGCAACGGCCGCGGGATGTATGCCATCACCCCGCGCTTTGCCATCACCTCCACCCCCGGCCAGATGGAGATGGCCGGCGCGCTGGTGCAAGAGCACCCGGAGTGTTACGTCCAGACCCATCTGTCGGAAAACCACGACGAAATTGCCTTCACCGCCGAGCTGTACCCGCAGGCGCGCGATTACCTGGATGTCTACCAGTCCTACGGGCTGCTGACGGAAAGGATGCTGCTGGGCCATTCGATCCACCTGCAGCCGCGCGAGATCGACGCGCTGGCGGAGACCAAGGCCAAGCCGGTGTTCTGCCCGACCTCCAACCTGTTCCTCGGCAGCGGGCTGTTTGACGACGCAGGCCTGCGCAGCCGCGGCATCACCAATGCGATTGCCACAGACATCGGCGCAGGCACCAGCTATTCGATGCTGCAGACCCTGAACGAGGGCTACAAGGTCCTGCAATTGCAGAACCAGAAGCTGCACCCTTTGCGCGCCTTCCACTGGATCACCCGCGGCAATGCGGTGGCGCTGGGGCTGGAGGACAAGATCGGCACGCTGGAGGCGGGCACCGAGGCCGATATCGTGGTGCTCGATTCCCGCGCCACCCCGGCAATGGACCTGCGGATGCAGCGGGCAGAGACCCTGTCGGAGGAGCTGTTCATCCTGCAGACCCTGGGCGAGGACCGCGCCATCGCGCAGACCTATGCGGCCGGCAAGCCGATGAAACCGGCGGCATAGGGCCGGAACCGTCAGGCTCCGCCGCGCCGGGCTGAGGCGTCCAGGCTGCGGCGGATCCCGGTGCCGTTTTCCGGCAGCGGAAAACGGTCAGGACCGGGCCGCGGCGGGCTAGGCTGAAAATCGCACTTCCACCCGCAGGCCGGGTTTTGCATCGGACAGGCGCAGCTCGGCCCCGTGCAGGCCGGCAATCGCCGCCACCAGGCTCAGCCCCAGGCCGCTGCCCGGCGTGGTCCGGCTCCGCTCCAGCCGGTAGAGGCGGCGCAGAACCTTCTGGTGTTCTGCCTCCGGGATGCCGGGGCCATGGTCGCGCACAGACAGCACCGCCGCCGCCCCGTCGCGGCGCAGCGACAGGCTGATGCCGGTGCCTTCGGGCGTATGGCGCAGCGCGTTTTCGATGAGGTTCGCCAGCAGCTGGCCCAGCAGGGCGCGGTCGCCGGTGACGGTGACGGGCGCCTCCGGCAGGCTGAGGCTTAGGGTGCGGTTCTGCTCCTCTGCCGCCGGTTCATAGATTTCGCCAAAGGTGGCGGCGACCTCGCGCAGGTCGACGGCTTCGAACCGCGACCGCGGCGTGCCGTCCTCCAGCTGGGCGATTTGCAGCAGCGCCTCGAAAGTGCTGGTGATGCCGCGGGTCTCCTCCAGCGCCTTGTCTGCCAGCGCCTGCGCCTCTTCTGGCAGGTCCGGCATCTCCTGCAGCCGCGACAGCTGCACCGCCACCCGCTGGATCGGCGTTTTCAGATCATGCGCAATGTCCGCCGAAACCTGCCGCAGCGCCTCGGTCGCCTGCTGCTGCGCCTGCGCCATGCGGTTCACGCTGCGGCCGATGCGGGCGATATCGCCCTGCGCCGGCCCCGTCTGCGGCACCCGCGCGCCAAGGTCGCCGGAGGTGAGCGCCGACAGCGTGCGCTCGATCCCCCTGAGGGAACGGGCTGAGCGCCGCGCCAGCAGCACGCCGCCCAGCATCGCCAGGGCCGTCGCGGGCAGCAGGCTGAACAGGAACACCCACAGGAACGTCTGGCGCAGGTCATCCAGCGGCTTGGCGCTTTGCGCCACGGTCAGCAGCCCGCCGTGGATGTATTCGCTGAGCGAGATGAACCGGCCCGAGATCTCCACCGGTTCCGGCCCCAGCGCGACCACCCGGAACCCCGCCTGCTGCTGCATGATCGCGGCATTGCCGGCCACCACCCGCCCGCCGGGGCGGCGGTAGCTGAGCAGCCGCCGCTGCGGGTCTGTCTCGCGCGTTTCGGCATTGACCAGCGCCGCCAGCGCCGCGGCGGAGGGCGCGGCGCGAAAGCCCGCCATGTCCTGAGTCAGGCTCTGCTCGATCGCCTGCCGCTGGGCACCATGGGCAACGTAGTAGGTGATCCCGAGGCTGAGCGAGCTGGCCGCGACAAACAGCAGCGACAGCCACAACGACTGCCGCATCGGCGAAGAGCGCAGCAGCACCCGCGCCCGGCTGAACAGGTCAGCCGGCAATCCGGTACCCCGCACCGCGCACGGTTTCGATCAGTTCGGTCCCGAACGGCTTGTCGACCTTGGCCCGCAGGCGCGAGATATGGGTCTCCACCACATTGGTCTGCGGGTCGAAACTGATGTCCCAGACCGCTTCCAGCAGCATGGTGCGGGTCTGCACCCGGCCCTTGCGGCGCAGCAGATGCTCCAGCAGGCGGAACTCGCGGGGCAGGAGGTCGATCTCCTGGCCCGCGCGCGTCACCTTGCGGCGGATCAGGTCCATCTCCAGATCCCCCGCCCGCAGCACCGTCTCCTGCTCCTGCAGGCCCGGGCGGCGGGCCAGCGCGGCCACCCGGGCGGCCAGCTCGCCAAAGGCAAAGGGTTTGACCAGATAGTCATCCGCCCCGGCCTCCAGCCCGTCGATCCGGTCGTTCACGCCGCTCAGTGCCGTCAGCATGATCGCGGGCGTGCGCACACCCGCGCCGCGCAGGGTCTTGATCAGGCTCAGCCCGTCAAGACCGGGCAGCATCCGGTCGATGATCAGCACGTCATACTCCGCTGCGGTGGCCTGCAGCAGCCCCTCGCGCCCGTCGGTGACGAGATCGGCGGTATGCCCTTCCTCGCGCAGGCCCGCCTGAACATAGGGTCCGGTGGTGGCGTCATCTTCGATCACCAGGATTTTCAAGGCCGGCCCCTCCCGTGTTTCAGCGCGCCGGTGATACACCCCGGCGCGGCGCAGCGCACATTACAGATCTGTATAGAAGGCGTCAGGCGGTTGAAATCCAAGCCCTCCATCTGGCTTTCATCACTTCAACGCAAGGAGACGAAGATGTCCAATCCTGCCACCGCCCCCAAGAGATTTGCCTTTGGCCTGACCGCCGCCGTTTCGGCCGCCGCGATGCTTGCGCTGACCCCGGCCGCTGCGCTGGCGGTGCCTGCCGGCGGCTACGCCGATCTGGTCGAAACCGTCGCGCCCGCGGTTGTCTATGTCGAGGTGACCGGCAAGGCGCAGCCCGTGTCGGACCACCAGGCAATGCCCAATGACCCGATGATGGAGGAATTCATGCGCCGCTTCGGGGGCCGCATGCCGCAGCAGCCGGACAGCCGCCCGATGAAAGGCGCAGGCTCCGGCTTTGTGATTGCCGAGGAGGGGCTGATCGTCACCAATAACCACGTGATCGAAAACGCCCAGACGGTAACCGTGACCCTGGCCGACGGCAGCAAGCATGACGCCACCGTTGTCGGCACCGACCCGCTGACCGACATCGCGCTGCTTAAGGTAGCGGCGGACGCGCCGCTGCCGGTGGTGGAATTCGGCTCCTCCGGGGAGCTGCGGGTGGGCGATGAGGTCATCGCCATGGGCAGCCCGTTCGGCCTGTCGGGAACGGTGACCTCCGGCATCGTCTCGGCCACCTCGCGCAACATCAACTCCGGCCCGTTCGACGACTTCATCCAGACCGACGCGGCCATCAACCGGGGCAACTCCGGCGGCCCGCTGTTCAATGCCGAAGGCGAGGTCGTGGGCGTCAACACCGCGATTTATTCGCCGGGCGGCGGTTCCGTCGGGATCGGCTTTGCGGTGCCCTCGGACATGGTGCAGAAGATCGTCGCCGATCTGGAAGATGACGGCGAAATCACCCGCGGCTGGCTGGGCGTGCAAATCAAGCCGCTGTCGGAGGACGCCGCCAACGTGCTGGGCCGCGAGGCCGGCAAGGGCGTGGTGATTGAAGGCGTGCAGGCAGACAGCCCCGCTGCCAAAGCGGGCCTGAAGCCCGGCGATGTGGTGCTGCGCTTTGGCGGTGCCGAAATTGAAGAGCTGCGCGATCTGACCGCGGCAGTGGCGATGAATGCCCCCGGTGAGTCGGCACAGATCGAGGTGCTGCGCCAGGGCAAGGCGCTGACGCTGGACGTGACCTTGGGCGACCGTTCCGGCCAGGAAACCTGACCCCCTGCGCCGCCATCGCACCCCCGCCGGGCTGTCGGCGGGGGTGTCCGCATGTGTTCAGCCGGGCGATGCCAACCATTGCTGTCACGGCTCAATCCATTCTTACCATAATGTTGATTACATACTTCAGACAGGGTCCGCACGAGGGCATGAGAAAGCGCAGCGCGGCCGGCCCGCATCAATAATTGACAAAATTAGTAAATTATCTTACCCGCCGCCCTCGAAGGAGTTGCGGATGTTTTTTGACCTCGAGAATTTGCGCGCTTTCGGCCCCCGGCCCTGCCTGGAGACGGCGGGTGGACCCGGGCTGTCCTACGCCGGACTGGCCGATGCCGCAGCGCAGTTTGGCGCCCTGCTGCCGCAGGACCGGCAGCTGATTGCGGTGGAAGCCGCCGCCGATCCCGAGGCCATCACTGCCTATGTTGGCGCCTTGGCCGCGGGCCACGCAGTGATGCCGCTGCCCGCCGGGGATGAAGCAACCGCTGCCCGGCTGGAGGAACGTTTCCGCCCTGCCGCCAGTTTCCGCCGGCTTGGCGGCGCCTGGCAGCTGCTGGCCCATGCGCATGAGCCCGCCGCCATCCACCCGGAGCTTGCGCTGCTGCTGCAAACCTCCGGCAGCACCGGCCATGGCCGCGGCGTGCGGCTGACCGGTACCGCCGTGGACGCCAACGCCCGCGCAATTGCGCAGTATCTGGAAATCCACCCAGAGGACCGCGCCGCGCTGATCCTGCCGCTGCATTATTCCTATGGCCTGTCGGTGCTGCATTCGCATCTGGCAGCCGGCGCCAGCCTCTGGCTCGCCCCCGGCTCGGTGCTGGAGGCCGGTTTCGCCGCCGCGCTGGAGGCCTCCGGCGCCACCAGCCTGGCCGGTGTGCCGCACCACTTCAGGCTGCTGGAGAGCGCAGGCCTGTCCCACGCCCTGCCCGAAAGCATCAAGACCCTCACCGTGGCGGGCGGGGCCATGGAGCCGGATCAGGTCAGCGCCTGGGCCAGCCGGATGCAGGCCCGCGCCGGGCGGTTCTTTGTGATGTACGGCCAGACCGAGGCCACCGCCCGGATCAGCTACCTGCCGCCGGAAGAGGCGCTGGCAAACCCCGGCGCGGCAGGCCGCGCCATCCCCGGCGGCCGCCTGCTGCTGCGCGATGCCGGCGGCAAGGAAATCACCGCGCCCGAGGGCGAAGGCGAGCTGATCTACCAGGGCCCTAACGTGATGATGGGCTATGCCGAAGACAGCGCCGATCTGGCCAGGGGCGCGGAGCTCAGCGAACTGGCCACCGGCGACCTGGCCCGGCGCGATGCAAACGGGCTCTATCATATCACCGGACGGCTGTCGCGGATGTCCAAGATCGCGGGCCTGCGCATCGGCCACGACGCCATCGAACGCGCCCTCGCCGCCCAGGGGCATGAGGCCGCGGTCTGGGGCGACGACGCCCGCATCTCCATCGCCGTCTGCGGACCGCAGGACGGCATCGCCGCGCTGGCGGCCCGGCTGACCGGCGTTGGCCAGCAGCATTTCACCGTGATCCCGCGCGCCTCCCTGCCGCGCCGCGCCAACGGCAAGATCGACTATCCGGCGCTCAAGGCGCAGTCTGCTAAATCTGCGCCTGCGAAAGGCGTCCTCGCCGCCTATCAGGCCGCCTTTGCACCGCAAACCGTGGGCCGCAACGACAGTTTCGCCTCGCTTGGCGGCGACTCGCTGCGCCATGTGGAGCTGTCGCTGGCGCTGGACGAGGCCCTGGGCGGCGCCCCGGCCGGCTGGGAAGACATGCCGGTCAAGGATCTGGAGCAGGCAGCCCCGGCACCCTCCGCCAGCCTGCCCTTTGACCTGGTGGCCCGGGTGGTTGCCATCCTCGCCGTGGTCACTGCGCACCAGACATTCTGGCCGGTCTACGGCGGTGCGGCCGCAATGGTGATCCTGATGGGGATGAGCATTGCAGGCTTCCGCTGGGACGCGCTGGCATCCGGCAGCATGCGCAGCTTTTTCAAACCGGTGGCAGCGGTGCTGACCCCCTATTACCTGATCCTGGCCGGCTATGCCGTGGCCTGGGAGCAGGTGCCCTGGGCCTCGGTCTTTCTGGCCGGCAACTTTGCCCTGACAACGCCCGAAACGCATCTGATGCTGCCCTATCTTTACTGGTTCATCGAGGCGTATCTGCAAATGACGCTGCTGGCGGCGCTGCCGTTTGCCCTGCCGCCGGTGCGGCGCTGGCTGGTGCGGCAGGGCGCGTTCCGCACCGGCCTCTGCTTCCTGGGGTTTGCCGTCGCCATCAGGCTGATCGCGCCGGAAATCTGGCAGATCGGCGGCCGCGCGCAGTTCACCGTGCCGTGGGTCTTCTACCTCTTTGCCCTCGGCTGGTGCATCACCGCCGCCTCGACGCTGGGGCAGCGGCTGCTGGTGCTGGGGGCGGCCTGCGTGATCATGC
This sequence comes from Leisingera aquaemixtae, assembly GCF_006740765.1. Classification (GTDB taxonomy): domain Bacteria; phylum Pseudomonadota; class Alphaproteobacteria; order Rhodobacterales; family Rhodobacteraceae; genus Leisingera; species Leisingera aquaemixtae. The sequence goes on along the minus strand of NZ_CP041164.1, from coordinate 29,288 downwards.
CCGCCGCCGCCTATCTGGGCGGAAACTGGTACGGGGCCTGGATCAAATACATGTGGCTGCTGGCGCTGATCGCCGGGCTGCTGTTCATCAGCCGCCTGCCGGTGCCGCGCTTTGCCGCCCGCCCGATGATGCGGCTGGCGCAGGCGGCCTTCCCGATCTACCTGCTGCACCGCTTCGTGCCGGAGCTCTTGATGCCGGTGATCGGGCTGGAGGGCCGCAGCCCGCTGAACGATGCACTGGCCATCTTCGGGGGCATCGCCCTGGGCCTTGCCGCCGCCGCGCTGCAGCGCCAGCTGGTGCAGGCCTGGTCCAATGCGCGCAACCGCCCGGAACAGGCCATGGCCGAAGCCTAGCGGAGCGCCGCCACCGCCCCGCCGATCCGGCTCAGTGCCTCCCGCAGCTCTGCCTCGGAGGTGGCATAGGAAATCCGGAAATAGGGCGAGATGCCAAAGGCGCGGCCAGGCACCACCGCCACATGGTGCTGGTCCAGCAGATAGGCGCAGAAATCCGCGTCCGTCTCCAGCACTTGGCCCTCAGGGGTGCGCTTGCCCAGAAGCCCTGCGCAATTGGCAAACGTGTAAAACGCCCCCTCCGGCACCGGGCAGGTGATCCCCTCCATGGCGTTCAGCGCCTCCACCACCAGGTCGCGCCGCGCCTGGAAACTCTCCCGCCGCTCGGCCAGCACCTCCTGCGGGCCGTTGAGCGCCGCCACCGCCGCCGCCTGCGAAATGGACGAGGGATGCGAGGTCGATTGCGACTGCACCACCTTCATCGCGTCGATCAGCGCCTTCGGCCCGCCCGCATAGCCCAGCCGCCAGCCGGTCATCGCATAAGCCTTGGAGACGCCGTTGACCGTCAGCACCCGGTCCTTCAGCCGCGGCTCCACCTGTGCAGGTGTTGCGAATTCAAAGCTGCCATAGATGATGTGCTCATACATGTCATCGGCCATCAGCCAGACATCCGGATGCCGCAGCAGCACCTCCAGCAGCGGCTGATAGTCGGCGGCGCTGTAGCCGGCGCCTGCCGGGTTCGAAGGCGAATTCAGCAGCAGCCAGCGGGTGCGCGGGGTGATCGCCGCTTCCAGCCTGTCCGCCGTCAGCCGAAAGCCGGTATCATCCCCGCAAGGCACCAGCACCGGTTCGCCGCCCGCGATGCGGATGATATCGGAATATGAGGTCCAGTAGGGCGTCGGCACGATCACTTCATCGCCCGGGTTGAGGCTTGCCATGAAAGCGTCGAAGAGGATTTCCTTGGCGCCGGTGCCCGCGACGATCTCGTCCAGCGTGTAGTCCAGCCCATTGTCGCGCTGGAACTTGGCCTGGATGGCCTGCCGCAGCGCCAGCGTGCCGCCAAGCGCGGTGTATTTGGTCTCCCCCGCCCGCATCGCGGCGGCGGCGGCCTCCTTGATGTGCTCCGGCGTGTCGAAATCCGGCTCGCCCGCGCCAAGGATGATCACCGGCGCGCCTTCGTGCTTCATCTCTGCCGCCTTGGCGCCGATGGTGAGGATTTCCGAGACTTCGATCGGGTCAAGACGGCTGGCGCGGCGGAATTGGGCCATGGCGGAGGCTCCCTGCTGGTTTTGGCAAAGCCAGCTTGAAACGAAAGCTGCACTTCGGAAAACCGTCGCTTTACGACACAACCCATTCCGGTTCGGCATTGGTCCCGTTTCTGCCGCGCAGGGCTGCGCCTGCCTGGGTAGGTGCGAATGCACCTGTCCGTTTTGCCGGAGGCAAACCTCCGCTTTGACGGGCAGGCAGGTGCAGCCCGGCCTGCCGGCCGGGCAAGCCGGGCAAGCCGGGCAAGCCGGGCAAGCCGGGCAAGCCGGGCAAGCCGGGCAAGCCGGGCAAGCCGGGCAAGCCGGGCAAGCCGGGCAAGCCGGGCAAGCCGGGCAAGCCGGGCAAAAGGTCTCAATTCGACTTCGAATGCAACTGCTTCTTCAGCCATCGTTCCAGTTTCTGCACCGCCTCCGGCACCGGCCCGTGCGGGCGCACCAGGTAATAGCGCTTGCGCGACACCAGCGCCGGACCGGGTATCCGCAGCAGATCCCCTGGCGCGATCTCCCGCGCCACCATGTCATAGGGCACAATGGCCGCCCCCAGCCCCGCCGTGGCGGCGGCAATCACCATCGAATGCTGATCGAAATAGCGCCCGTCCTGCCGCGGCGCGCCCGCCAGACCGGCGCGCTCGAACCACTCCGCCCAGGACCCCGCGCGGCTTTCCAGATGCAACAGCGGCGCCTGCGCCAGATTTTCCGTCCGCTCCAGCTGATACGCGGCATGGAACCCCGGCGCGCAGACCGGCACCATCTCCTCCCCGAACAAGGGGGCCATATGAGTGCCGGGCCAGTTATCCAGCCCGTAATGCACCGCCAGGTCGAAGTTTTCCCGCGCAAAATCAAACGGCTCCAGCCGGGTGGAGAAGCTCAGTTCCACCTCCGGGTGGCGGGCAAAGAAATCCGGCAGCCGCGGGATCAGCCACAGGTTGGCAAAACCCGGCAGCACCGCAATCCGCAGGGCCGACCGCCCGGCCCCGGCGGCAGCGGCCTTCTGCAAGGTGGCGCGCAAGCCCGCCAGATCCAGCTCCAGATCGGCGGCCAGCCCCTGCCCGGCCGGCGTCAGCACCACGCCGCGGCCCGCGCGCTGGAACAGGTCGAACCCCAGATCCGCCTCCAGTTCCTTCACCTTCTTGCTGACCGCGCTTTGGGTGAGCCCCAGTTCCTCCCCCGCAGCGGTAAAGCTCTGGTGCCGTGCAGCGCTCTCGAAACAGCGCAGATGGGTCAGGCTTGGAAGCCGCATGTCATTTCTCCTCCAGCTGCGCCAGCAGCCACTCGCGGAACTTGATCAGCGGATACTCCTCCGCCTGATCCGCAGGCCAGACCAGGAAGTATTCGCCCAGACTCACAGCTTCGCCTTCCATCGCCAGCGCCAGCCGGCCTTGCGCAATCTCATTCTCGGCCAGGAAATCCGGCAGCAAGGCCACCCCCAGCCCATGCACCGCCCCCTGCGTCATGGCGGAGGACTGGTCAAACAGCATCCCCCTGAGCTTCTCCGCCGGCACGTCGTGCAGATGAAACCACTGCTCCCAGCAATCGGGGTGCGTCTCCAGATGCAGCAGCGGATAGTCCAGCAGCTCCGCCGGGCGGGCCACCGGCCCGTCCATCAGCCCGGGCGCGCAGACCGGCAGCACATGTTTCGGCATCAGGGGCAGATACTCCACCCCCGGCCAGTCGCGCGTGCCGTAATGGATCGCCGCCTGCGCACTGCCCCCGTCAAAGCTGAACGGCAGATTGTGGGTGTGCAGGTTCACGGTGATGCCGGGGTGCGATGCGGCAAACCCCTTCAGCCGCGGCGCCAGCCAGTGGAGGCCAAAGGACGGCAAGATCGACAGGGTGAAACTGCCGCCGTCCGGGTTCGCGCGCAGCTTGACCGAGGCCTGCGCCAGCCGGGTCAGGATCGCCCGCGCCTCCTTGGCAAAGCCTGCGCCTGCCGGCGTCAGCTGCATCCGCATTTGGTCACGGGCGATCAGATCGACCCCCATCTGTTCTTCCAGCTGTTTCAGCTGGCGGCTGACGGCGCTTTGCGTCAGCGACAGATCCTCCGCCGCCGCCGAGGCGCTGCCCAGCCGGTCAACCGCCTCCAGCGCCAAGAGAGACGGGATCGAGGGCAAAAAGCGGCGCGGGGCAATCATATGATCTTAGCTCATAGCTTCACGATTTAGTTTCAATAGCAATCCGCGCCCGGCGGTGCAATTTCTATATCAGACCGACCCCCGGCGGGACATTAGCGCAAAGCAGGCTAAAGTTTTGCTCATGCCCTGCCCTCGCATCCAAAGGATTCCGACATGCCCCATTCCGACATTCTCGCCGCTGCCGGCCTTACCCAAGCCGAACTGACTGGCGGCAGCCTCTCCGTCACCACGCCGGTGGACGGCAGCGAAATCGCCCGGCTGAAACCCCACAGCATGGCGGAGGCCGAAGCGCAGATCGCCGCCGCCAAGGCCGCCTTCAAATCCTGGCGCCTGGTGCCGGCCCCGCGCCGCGGCGAGCTGGTGCGCCTCTTGGGCGAGGAACTGCGCCGCGAAAAGGAAAACCTGGGCCGCCTCGTCACCCTGGAATGCGGCAAGATCTACCAGGAAGGCCTGGGTGAAGTGCAGGAGATGATCGACATTTGCGACTTTGCGGTGGGCCTGTCGCGCCAGCTCTACGGCCTCACCATCGCGTCCGAACGCCCCGGCCACGCCATGCGCGAGAGCTGGCATCCAATGGGCACCTGCGGCATCATCACCGCCTTCAACTTCCCCGTCGCCCCCTGGTGCTGGAACGCAGCCCTTGCGCTGGTCTGCGGCGATCCGGTGATCTGGAAACCGTCGGAAAAAACCCCGCTCACCGCCCTCGCCGTGCAGACAATCTGCGACCGCGCCATGGCGGCCTTCGGCGGTGACGCGCCCGAGGGCCTCATTCAGGTGCTGATCGGCGAGCGCGAATTGGGCGAGGCGCTGACCGCCTCCAATGACGTCGCCATCATCTCCGCCACCGGGTCGGTGCCGATGGGCAAGGCGGTCTCCGCCGATATGTCCAAACGCCTCGGCCGCACCATTCTGGAACTGGGCGGCAACAACGCGATGATCGTGGCGCCCTCCGCCGATCTGGAAATGGCCCTGCGCGCCATCGTGTTCTCCGCCGTCGGCACCGCCGGCCAGCGCTGCACCTCCCTGCGCCGCCTGATCGTGCATGAGGACATCTATGACGCGCTGATCCCGCGCCTGATCAAGGCCTATGAGGGCCTGCCGATCGGCGACCCGCTGGCCGATGGCACCCTGGTCGGCCCGCTGATCGATGCCGCCGCGCTGGATGCGATGAGCAGCGCACTGGAACGGGCGAAATCCGAGGGCGGCACCGTGCATGGCGGCGCACGCGCGCTGGCGGACAGCCACGCAGACGCCGCCTATGTCCACCCGGCGATTGTCGAGATGCCTGCCCAGACTGCCATCATGCACACCGAAACCTTCGCCCCGATCCTCTATGTGGTGAAGTATTCCAATCTGGACCAAGCCATTGAAATGCAGAACGAAGTGCCGCAAGGTTTGTCCTCCTGCATCTTCTCCACCGACGTGCGCGAAACCGAATATTTCCTCTCGGCAGCAGGCTCCGACTGCGGTATTGCCAACGTCAACATCGGCCCCTCCGGCGCGGAAATCGGCGGCGCTTTCGGGGGCGAGAAGGAGACGGGCGGCGGCCGCGAAAGCGGCTCCGACGCCTGGAAAGGGTACATGCGCCGGCAGACCAACACCGTGAATTACTCGCGCGCGCTGCCGCTTGCTCAGGGGATCAAGTTTGACATCTGATCTGGCGTCCGGCCTCTGGCATCAAACCTGCCAGGAAACCCCAGCCTTCCCGGAATTCTCCGGGGAGGCGGAGGCCGACCTCGTGGTGATTGGCGGCGGCTACACCGGCTGCTCCGCCGCTTTGAAGGCCGCCGAACTGGGCGCCTCGGTCCGTCTGATCGAGGCGGAGGATACTGGCAGCGGCGGCTCCGGCCGCAACGTGGGGCTGGCCAATGCCGGCCTCTGGCTGCCGCCGGAGGACATCAACGCCGCACTGGGGACAGAGGCCGGCAGCCGCCTGTCGGCCCTGCTGGCCGGCGCGCCGCAGATTGTGTTCGAACTGATCGCAAAACACGCCATCCAATGCGAGCCGGAGCGCAAAGGCACCTTGCATTGCGCCCATGCGCCGTCCGGGCTGAAAGACCTGCAGCGCCGCCACGCCCAGCTTCGCGCCATCGGCGCGCCGGTGGAGCTGCTGCCGCGCGAGGAGGCCGTGCAGCGCACCGGGTCCAACGCCGTGCACGGCGCGTTGTTCGACCCGCGCGCAGGCACCATCCAGCCGCTGGCCTACGCCCGCGGCCTCGCCCGCGCCGCCGCCGCGGCGGGCGCGCAGCTGCACACCTGCTCTCCGGCCACCGCCATCCGCCGCGACGGCGGCAGCTGGCAAGTGGCGACGCCCAAGGGCAGCCTGCGCGCGCGCCACCTGATCATGGCGACCAACGCCTATGCGCGCGGCATTTCCGGCTACGAGGCGCCTTCGGTGATTCCGGTCCATTACTTCCAGGCCGCCACCGATCCGCTGCCCGCCGCGCTGCTGGAGAAAATCCTGCCAAACAAGGAAGGCTGCTGGGACACCGCACTGGTGATGTCGTCGTGGCGGCTCGACCAAGCCGGGCGGCTGGTGATCGGCGGCATGGGCGCGCTCAACCATGCCGGCAGCGCCCTGCACCGCAGCTGGCTGCCCCGCAAGCTGGCGGCGCTGTATCCGGAGTTGAAGGATGCGCGGCTCCACAACCACTGGCACGGCCGCATCGCCATGACCACCGAGCATCTGCCCAAGATCCTGGACCTGCAGGGCGGATATGCCTGTTTCGGCTATTCGGGCCGTGGCATCGGCCCCGGCACCCTGTTCGGTGCCGCCATGGCCGAGGCGCTGCTGAGCGGCGACAGCGCCCGCCTGCCCGTGCCGCCTGCCAAGGATCACGCGATCCCCTTCGCGGGCCTGCGCAGCGCCTACTATGAGACCGGCGCCACCTTGACCCATCTGGTCAGCGACAGATGAAAAAGACGGGCCGCCCCGGCCCGCCCTTCACTCATTCGCACCCGGCAATCGCGCTGCCGATATCCCGCAGAAGCGCGGGGTAAAACTGCGGCCCCGGCTCCAGTTTGGCGCCCAGCGGATCCAGCAGCGCGGTGCCTGCTCCGGTGCCGTCCAGCACGGTGGCGACCACGCCCGGATTGAACTGCGGCTCCGAGAACACGCAGGACACTTTGAGATCGGCCACAACGCCGCCCACTTCGGCAATCCGCGCCGGGCTCGGCTTGACCGCATCCCCCAGTGAAATCGCACCGGCCGCGTTCAGGCCGAAACCGCGCTCGAAATACTGATAGGCGTCGTGGAAGACGATGAACTGCTTGGCCCGGAACGGTTCCAGCGACGCCGAGATACTGGCGGCAGCGTCCGCAATCTCCTGCTTGCCGGCCTCTGCATTGGCTTTGTAGGCTGCGGCATTGTCCGGGTCGTGCTCTGCCAGCTCTGCTGCGATCACGTCCAGCCAGGCCTGTGCATTGGCCGGCAGCAGCCAGGCGTGCGGATCGGCGCCCGCATGGCTGTGCCCGTGCGCATCCGCGTGATCGCCATCGTCCTCGCGGCTGTCATGGTCTGCATGATTCTCATGGCCTGCGTGATCACCGTGATCATCGTGATCCTCATGATCGCCATGATCCTCGTCATGCCCATGCGCCTCAAACCGGGCCCCTTCGCGGAACGCCAGCACTTCGGTGCCTTCCGCCGCCAGCAGCTCCACCCGGTGCGCATCGCCCGCCAGCTCCTCCAGCGGGCCTTCCAGCCAGGGGGTCAGCGCCTCGCCCATCCAGAACACCAGATCCGCCTGGTCCAGCGCCTGCGCCTCGGACGGGCGCATCGCATAGCCATGCGGCGACGCCCCCGGCGGCACCACCAGGGCCGGCGCGCCCAGCCCCTGCATCACCCGCGCCACCAGCCCGTGCACAGGGGTGATATCCGCCGCCACCTTCGGCACCCCGGCCCAGGCCCCGCCTGCCCCGGCCAGCACGGCCACCGCCACCGCCGCACCGCTTTTCCACACGCTAGAGTTCCGCATATCAAGCCCCATGTAATCTTATAACATCACGCAGTTGATAAACGTCATAACATAACATATCAAGAGACAAATCACCCGCCCCTCAAAGGACCCGCCAAATGGACTCCATCGGTTTTGAGCCGCACGACCACAGCAGCTGCATTCAGGACTGCATCGCGGCAGTGGACGCCCACTGCCGGGCAGAGGGGCTGCAATTCACCCCCGTGCGCCGCCGGGTGCTGGAAATCCTGCTGCAAGAGCACCGCGCGCTGGGGGCCTATGAAATTCTCGACCGCCTGCGCGAAGAGGGCCTCGGCTCGCAGCCGCCGGTGGCCTACCGCGCCTTGGATTTCCTGGTGAAAAACGGCTTCGCCCACAAGATCGAGCGGCTCAACGCCTTCATCGCCTGCTCCCACCCGGGCGAGACCCACGCACCGGTTTTCCTGATCTGCCGCGCCTGCGACGCCGTGGCGGAGGCACAGCGCGAACCCACCCAGGGCCAGCTGGGCCAGGCCGCCCGCGACGCCGGTTTCGTGATCGAACGCGCGGTAATCGAGGCTGAGGGCCTGTGCCCCAAATGCCAGAAAGCCGCCGCCGCATGAGCCTGATCGCCCTGAACAACCTGTCGGTCCGGCACGGCGGCAATACGGTCCTGTCCGGCGTCAGCCTGACCATCGAACCGGGCGAAATCGTCACCGTGGTCGGCCCCAATGGTTCCGGCAAGTCCACCCTGCTGCGCAGCGTGATCGGCGCGCAAAAACCTGCGCGCGGCACTGTCACCCGGGCGCCGGGGCTGCGCATCGGCTATGTGCCGCAGAAACTGCACATCGACCCTACCCTGCCGCTGACGGTGCGCCGCTTCCTCAGCCTGCCGCAGCGGGTGTCCGACGCCCGCGCCGCCGAGGCGCTGGAGCAGGCCGGGGCCGGCGATCTGGCGGCGCGGCAGATGTCGGGCCTCTCCGGCGGCCAGTTCCAGCGGGTGCTGCTGGCCCGCGCGCTTCTGTGCAATCCGCAACTGCTGATCCTGGACGAAGCCACCCAAGGCCTCGACCAGCCCGGCTCCGCCGCCTTTTACCAGCGCATCGAGAAGGTCCGCCAGGAGCTGGGCTGCGCGGTGCTGATGGTCAGCCACGAGCTGCATGTGGTGATGGCGGCCTCTGACCGGGTGATCTGCCTGAACGGCCATGTCTGCTGCGAAGGCGCGCCGGAGCATGTCGCCTCCGCCCCGGAATACCGGGCGTTGTTCGGCACCGGCACCCAGGGCGCGCTGGCGCTCTACCGGCATGAGCACAACCACAGCCACGACCACGACTGCGCCCACGGGAACGGGCACGACCACCCTCACGAGGCCGCAGAATGACCTTTCTCGACGATTTCCTGATCCGCGCCGCGCTGGCCGGCATCGGCGTGGCGCTGGCCGCCGCGCCCCTGGGCTGTTTCGTGGTCTGGCGCCGGATGGCCTATTTCGGCGATGCCACCGCCCATGCCTCGATCCTGGGGGTGGCGCTGGCGCTCAGCTTTGACGTCTCGGTCTTTGCCGGCGTTCTGGCCACCGCGTTGGCGATGGCCACCACCGTGTCGGCGCTGGCCGGGCGCGGCTATGCGATGGACACGCTCCTGGGGGTGCTGGCGCATTCCTCGCTCGCCTTCGGCCTGGTTGCCGTTTCTTTCCTGCAGGGCGTGCGGATCGACCTGATGGCCTATCTGTTCGGCGACATCCTCGCCGTGGGCCGCGCCGATCTGGCGGTGATCTGGGGCGGCGCGGCGCTGGTGCTGGCGCTGTTGTGGTGGCGCTGGTCTGCCTTGCTGACCGCAACGCTGAACCCGGACCTGGCCCATGCCGCCGGCATTGATCCCCGGCGCGAGCAGATGGTGCTGACCATTGCGCTGGCGCTGGTGGTTGCCGTGGCGATCAAGGTGGTGGGCGTGCTGCTGATCGCGGCGATGCTGCTGATCCCGGCTGCCGCCGCCCGCCCCTTTGCCGCCACGCCGGAGCGGATGGCCGCCATTGCCGCGCTGCTGGGGATGCTGTCGGCCACCGGCGGTTTGCAGCTGGCCTTCGCGCTGGATACCCCGGCCGGACCCAGCATTGTCTGCCTGGCCGCGGCGCTGTTTGCCGCCTCCAGCCTGACCGGGCTGCTGCTGCACCGCCGCCGCGGCTGAGCCTGCCGCGGCCAGCGCCGTCAGCCTGGCCTGGCGGCCCGCCGCGGCGGACTCAGCTGCCGGTTTTCTGCAGATCCGGGCTGCCCGCCCATTTGCCGATCGCCTCGGTCAGCGCCTTCTTGTTGATCGGCTTGCTCAGGAAGTCGTCCATCCCCGCCTGCAGGCATTTTTCCCGGTGGGTCTGCAGCGCATTGGCGGTGAGCGCCACGATCGGGCATTTGCCGCGGCCGGTCTCGGCCTCGATGCGGCGCATTTCGGCGGTGGCTTCGATCCCGTCCATTTCCGGCATCATCATGTCCATCAGCACGATATCGGGACGTTCGGCCCGGAAGCGGGCAACCGCTTCGGCGCCGTTGCCGGCGATGCTGATCACCAGCGGCGCGTCCTTCAGCATTTTGGTCACCACCATCTGGTTGGTGCGGTTGTCCTCTGCCAGCAGCACTTTCAGCAGCCGCCCCTCCGGCTGCAGCCCGGCCGGCGCCCCGGCGGCGTCCGCCGGTTTCTGCACCGGCCTGCTCAACAGCCGGCTCATCACCTGGCGCAGCTGCACCGCCCGCACCGGCTTCAGCGCAAACTCGCAGGCGCCAAGGGCATCGCAATCGGCCCGGCACAGGGCATTGTCGACCGAGGACAGGATGATCAGCGGCACGGTTTCAAAGCCGGGCATCGCCCGGATCCTGGCCGCCAGCTCATGCCCGTCCATCGCAGGCATCTGGTAATCCAGCAGAATAACATCGAACCGCCGCCCGTCCAGCTGCGCATCCGACAGGATTTCCAGCCCCTCATGCGCCGAAGCCGCCTGCGTGCAGGCCACGCCCCAAGTGCTGAGCCGTTCCGACAGGATCACCCGGTTCAGTTCCAGGTCATCGACCAGCAGCGCGCTGAGCCCGGCAAAGCTGCGCCCGCCGCTGCCCTGTCCCGGCACGGTCTTGTCAGAGGCCCGCAGCGGGATCTGGATCGTGAACACAGAGCCTTTGCCCGTCTGCGACTGCACCTCCACCGAGCCGCCCATCAGCTCCAGCAGCCGCGCCGAGATCGCCAGCCCCAGGCCGGTGCCTTCGAAATTGCGGGTGGCCGCATTGTCGGCCTGCTCAAAGGCACGGAAGATCCGGCCGATCCGGTCCTGCGCGATGCCGATCCCGGTATCGGTCACCTGCAGCCTGACCAGCAGGCCGCCGCCGGGCTGCGCGCAGCCGGTCACTTCGATAAAGACATAGCCCTGGCTGGTGAACTTCACGGCATTGCCTGCGATATTGGTGATCACCTGGCGGATCCGCCCGGCATCGCCCTCGAACAGTTCCGGCAGGGCGGGGTCATAGCGCATGGTGACCTCCACCCCCTTTTCCGCCGCCTTGGGCGACAGCAGGGTCACCACATCCTCGACCGCCGTCTGCAGATTGAACGGCGCGCAGCTGAGCTCCAGCTTGCCGGCCTCGATCTTGGAGAAGTTGAGGATGTCGTTGATGATCGTCAGCAGCGCCGAGCCGGATTTGCCGATGGTCTCCGCATACATCCGCTGGTCGTCGTCCAGCCGGGTTTCCTGCAGCAGCTCCGCCATGCCAATCACCCCGTTCATCGGGGTGCGGATCTCGTGGCTCATGTTGGCGAGGAATTCCGACTTGGCGCGGTTGGCGATATCCGCGGCCTCGCGGGCCTGCTCCATCGCAAACTCGCGCTCATCGCGTTCGGCAAAGGTTTCCTCCAGCACCCCGACCGAGAAGTCCAGCGCCCGGAACTCCCGCGAGGCGTACCAGGGCAGCGGCCGCAGCGGGCTGCGCAGGCCGGCAATCGCATCCGACATCCGCTTGTGAATCATCTGCAGCGGGCGCAGCGCCAGCACATGCACCAGCAGCAAAACCAGCAGCGACAGCGCCAGCACCGGCACCACCGTCCAGATGATGATCTGGCGCACCTTCTCGCGCACCAGCGCCTGGCCGTCGCGCGTCGACCACTTCACCAGCATGGTGCCGAAGGAGGCCCCCTCCAGCTCAATCGGCCGTTCGTAGATCACATGGCCGTCGTCCTGCAGCGCTTCGGGCGCCTGTGCCGAGGCCAGCAGCTTGCCCGACGGGTTGCGGATCTGGATCGACACAATCTGCGGCTTGCGCGCCACCGCCTCGTACAGGCCGGTTTCCAGCACCGGCACATCCTCCACGATGATCGCTTCCAGCATCAGCCCGCTCAGCAGCGAGACCGTCAGGTCCGCCTGCTCGGTCAGCTGCTGCTCCAGCCGCTGCACCTCCTGGCGCTGCGCCAGATTGCCAACCGCAAAGCCGACCGCGGAGGCGGCCAGCAGCAGCGACAGTACGATCTGAAAGAGGATGCCCGTTCGTTTCATGACTTCAATGCGGCGCCTTTAAAATGCCAGGCTGCGCTCCATTGCCCGGCGGATAATGTCATAATCCTGATCGGCCCCCAGCAGGAACCCGTTCTTCGAAATCCGGCGCACGATCTCCTCGTTCTCCGAGGACAGCATGACCTTGCGCATGGCCTCCAGCACGTTTTCCGGCATCTGCGACGACGCCAGCCAGGGCTTGGTGACATTGTCAAACGAGGCCAGCACCCGGATCGGCACGCCCTTGGCGACCAGCTTCTTATAAGTGCTCTCCTTCAGGGCGCCTGCGGAATACCGGCCCGCGCCCACCGCCTCCCCGACCAGGTCATGGCGCCCGAGATAGGCAAACTCATAGAGATCGGCGCTGCTGATACCGGCGTTCAGCAGGTATTCCTGCGCCAGATAGCGGCCGATGGTCGACAGTTCATCCCCGAAGGCAAAGCTGAGACCGGCCAGATCCTCCATCGCCTGCACGCTGCTGTCCTTGTGCACCACGATCACCCCCTTGAACCGCTTGCGGCCGTTCTTGGATTCCATCGCGACAATCCGGATGCCCGGGTTTTCCTTCATCACATGCACGTAAGACGCCGGGCCGAAGCGGGCGAAATCCACCTCGCCGCTGGCCAGCTGGCGGATCCCCTCGCCGTATTCCTTGGCGACCTTCAGCCGGATCGACACCGGCTCGCCCAGCTCTTCGCTCATGCGTCCGGCCAGGAAGGAGAGAAACGGCTGGTACTTTTTAACCGTTGCAGTAGGTTTATCCGCCGCATAGGTACCAAAAACCAGCTCAATCCCGGCCTGGCCTGGCGCCGGAACAAACGCTGCAAGGCACGCGGACAGGACAGCGGCCGGTGCCGCCGCCCGCAGCGGCCTCAGGAAAAGCTTAATGATACCAATAGTCCACTCAAACAACTTCACGGCTTTAGCCTCCTGACTGACATCGGCTGGCACAGCGGGCGGGCCTTTCCACCCTCGTTACATGCCACATGGTTAAGAATACAATGTTAACGCGCCTCCAATTCTTGGAAAAATTTTGCGGTTCTTTTATTCTCCGCCCTCTATATTAACGGTTCAGTAAGATTTTCGTAATCTTTTAGGCAAATTCGCCACAATTCAGAATGCCCGCTAGAACTGGCTCAACAGGAAACGCCGTGAAGAATACCACCTTGCCCCAAAGAACCTCAGGGTCCCGCCACCGCTCAGTGCAAATCACTGTGCTGACGGCACTTTTTTCAGCAGTCCCGGTCGCGGCCCTGGCCATCCCTTCGCCGGAGCTGGTGATCGGCTCGGTGTCTTCGCTGTCGCAGGTGCTGGCGGTTGGAATTGCCATGATTTCCGGCCTCGGCGCTGTCGTTGCGGCAAAACTTGGTTTTACCCCCAAACCGGGCGGATCTCCGCGGCGGTACCCGGTCAAGCTGATTTCTGTGCTCGTTCTCGCGGCCATTGCGCTGGCGGCTGGTAACTATTGGCAGTATTCCTCGCATGCGCAGCAAGAACTGGCAAGACTGCAGGCCACCCTGACCCGGCCGGCGCAGTTTGACGGCACCACCATCAAGGATGCCGCGCTCAAGGAGACCAGCTTCACCAAGCAGGAGGACCATCCGCTGGCGATGAGCACCGCCGATGCCGCGGCGGCGCTGGAAGACGGCTCCACCCTGTTCTACGACATCCGCGAAACCGGCGAGAACGCCATGGGCACCCTGCCCGGCGCCACCCACATCCGTTTCCCGGACTTCGTCCAGAGCCAGCCGGTCAAGCCGGGCCAGAAGGTCGTTCTGTTCTGCCACAACGGCAACCGCTCCTCGGAAACCTGCGCCAAGCTGGCGGCGATGGGCATCGACTGCAGCTTCATCGCCGGCGGCATCGAGAAATGGATCGTCGAGGGGCGCGCGTTCTCCGACAAGGATGTGAAAACCCTCTCCGACCTGCGGGCAATCCCGGACTACCCGGGCAAGGACGTGCTGCTCAGCACCGATGATTTCACCAACCTGCTGACCACCGAGGATCTGCAGATCGTCGACACCCGCTATCCCGGCGACTTTGAATCCGGCCACCTGCCCGGCGCCGTCAACATCCCGATCCGCAAGATGACGACCGCCGAGCTGATGGACCGCATCGCGGAACTGGACCCCGGCAAACCCACCATCGCCGCCTGCTATGACCGCCGCAGCTGCTTCATGAGCCAGGTGCTGGGGCTGGAGCTGTCGCAGCAGGGCATCGACTTCCGCGGCCGCTATACCCTGCCGTGGGAATATTTTGTCGCACCCAAGCCAAAGCCGCATGTGCAGGCGTGGCTGGCCGACCAGCAGACCGGCCTCTGGGACAAGGCGATCTCGGCGCTGGCCGCCGCGCTGCTGTGGGTGCATGAGCGCAGCCATATCCTGCTGGGCCTTTTGGCGTTGTCGATCGTGACCCGCATCCTGGTGCTGCCGGTGGCGCTGAAATCCGAACGCGATCAGATCATCACCAACGAGACCGCGGATGAGATGAAGGCGCTGAAGGCGAAACTGGCCCATGACCCGGTGCGCAAGGCGCGCGCGGTGCAGGCGTTCTATAAGGACAAGGGCCTGACCCCGATGAAGAACCTCACCGCGCTGCTGTTCCTGCCGGTGATGATGCTGGGCGTCTCCGCCGCGCAAGAGGCCAGCGCCTCGCTGCAAACCCCGTTCCTGTGGATGGCTGACCTTGGTGCGCCCGATCCGCTGTTCATCCTGCCGGTGCTGTTCTGTGCGCTCGCCGCCGTCTACCTGCTGTGGGCCGTGGCCAAGACCCCGCGCCAGAAACTCCTGTGGATGGTTCTGGGCATGCCTTCGCTGTTCGCCATGGTGTTCAGCCTGACCGCGGCCGCCAATGCCTATCTCTGCTTCAGCCTGACGCTCCTGCTGGTGCAGCGCGCCTATGTCACCGGCATGCACCGCAAGCTGGCTGAAGCGCTGTCGCTGCGCGCCCACAAGCGCCGCCTTGCCAAGCTGCCGCGCGGCGTGATCCCGATGGGCTACACCGAGGAGCTGGAGCACGCCGGCAACAAGGCCCTGCGCCTGTCGATCCTGCGCAACGCCGGCCTGCCGGTGCCCGGCGGCGTGATCGTGCGCTCCGACGCAATCCACGACTACCGCGAAATGACGGACGCGAAAAAAGACGCCTTTGCCGCCAGGGTCTTTGCCCTTGCAGGCGGCAAGCCGGTTGCCGTGCGCTCCTCCGCCAGCAACGAGGACGGCCACGATCAAAGCTTCGCAGGCGTCTTTGAATCCGTGCTCGACGTGACCGCAGACACCATGCGCGCCGCGCTGGACGAAGTGGTGACCAGCTTCTCGTCCGAGCGTGCCGCCAGCTACTCCGGCGAGGGCGACAGCACCGATCAGGGCAACATCGTGGTGCAGGAAATGGTGCAGGCGGAATACGCCGGCGTCCTTTTCACCCAGGACCCGATGGCCCCCGGCATGTGCATGATCGAATGGGTCGAGGGCTGCGGCGAGGACCTGGTGTCCGGCCGCGTCACCCCGACCAGCCTGCGCTTTGGCCGCTACACCGGCCTGCCCGCGGCGGAAGATCAGGACCAGACCCTGGACATGGCACCGCTGCTGGCCCTTGGGCGTCAGATCGAGGAGACCTTCGGCTGCCCGCAGGACGTGGAATGGGCCTATGCAAACGGCCAGTTCCAGATCGTCCAGAGCCGCGACATCACCACGCTGTCCTTGGGCACCGAGCAGGAACAGACCCGCCTGGCCGAATGGCGCGATCTGCTGGACCGCTATGCCGCTGCCGACCCGGACCAGACCATCCTGGAACAGGACGAGATGTCAGAGGTCCTGCCCCGCCCCACCCCGCTCTCCTTCTCGCTGATGAGCGAGCTGTGGGCGCCGGGCGGCAGCGTTGATCTCGCCTGCCGCGAGCTGGGCGTGCCGTATGGCCTGCCTGAGGGGCGCGACGGCCATCTGGTCAACCTGTTCGGCAAGACCTACGTCGATGTGGCGCTGAAACAGGGCATGACGCTCAAGCTCACCGCCGCCAAGGCCAAGCAGCTGCGCAAGCAGGCGCATCCGATGATCACCCGCTTCCGCGGCGAGGTGATGCCGGAGCTGAAGAACAAGCTGGCGATTTGGCAGGCGGTGGATTACGCCGCCCTGCCCCAGGACAAGCTCTTGGAGGCGATCTCCACCCTCAAGGACATGTTCATCCGCGAGGTCTATTTGGAGGCCGAGAAGATCAACATCCTGGCAGGCTTCACCATGGGCGAGGCCGGCACGGCAGCGGCTGGCGATCCGGCCCTGCGCGCGCACCTGATGCACGCGGAACTGCCCAACGCGCCTTCCAGCCTGCTGGCCTCCTGCACCGGCAGGGATGCCCAGGCCCGCGCCACGCAGCTGATGGGGCACCGCTCGATCTTCGACTATGAGCTGTCCTCGCCCCGCTACAGAGAGGCGCCGGCGCTGCTGGAATCGCTGCTCAGCAACACGGTGGAGCCGATCGGGTCCGTCCCGGTTCCGGCCAACCTGCCGGATGAGCTGGACGATACAATCGGCATCGCCATCGCCTATCAAGACCTGAAGGAGCAGGCCAAGCACGAGGCCCTGCGCGTCGTCGCCGAACTGCGCCGCGCCCTCTTGGCGCTGGGGCAGATCAGCGGGCTGGGAGATCTGGTGTTCAGCCTCACCTTCGACGAGGTGCTGTCCGGCAACTGGACCGCCCCCGCACGGCTGCGCGAACTGGCAGAGGCGCGCGCCGCCAAGGAGGAGCTGCGCAAGAAATCCGCTCCCACCGCGGTCTCCCTCACCCTGCGCGACTGCGAGCTTTTGTCGCTCGGTGCCCAGGCCCAGGCCGGTGACGGCACCATGGGCGGCACCTGCGTTGCGGGCAGCGGCAGCGCCACCGCCCGGGTGTTCTGGATGGAAGACGACAGCTGCATCGACCCCGCGGCGTTTGCAGACTTCCAGGACGGCGACATCCTGGTCTGCCGGATGGTCAACCCGGCCTGGCTGCCATACGTCCAGCGCTCCGGCGCGGTGCTGTCCGAGGTCGGCGGCTGGCTCAGCCATATGGCCATCGTCGCCCGCGAAAAGGACGTCCTGATGCTGGTCGCCTGCAAGGGTCTCGACAGCCTGAGCCACGGCGAACAGGTGACCGTCAGCGAAGACGGCTCCATCCAGCCGCTGGAGGAAAAGGGCCTGAAGGCCGCCTCCGCCTGACGACGGCAGCACCGAAAGCAAAAGCCCCCGCACCACACGGCAGCGGGGGCTTTTTTAATCTTATAGCCCTCCCAGGCCCGGGCGCTGCCCTTTCCGCCTCACCTCTTGTAAGCTTGGCAAAGATTGCCATATCCTGTTACAGCGAAAGGAACCCGCCCATGGCCACCATGAATGTATCTCTGCCGGACCAGATGAAAGACTGGGTCGAGGAACAGGCCCGCACCGGCACCTATGCCAATTCCAGCGACTATGTCCGCGACCTGATCCGCCGCGACCAGGCCCGCACCGCCGCCATTGCCGAACTGCAAACCGCCATTGATGCAGGCCTCGCCAGCGGCCCGGCGGAACCGCTGACCGCCGAAGATTTCAAGGCCGCCATGCGCCGCAATGGCTGAGCCGCGCTGGCGGATCCGCCCCGCCGCCTGCGCCGACCTTGCCGCCATCTGGCGCTATGGCCGGGACACCTGGGGCGCGGCGCAGGCCGACGCCTATGCCGACAGCCTGTTTGCCCTGTTCGACCTGCTGGCGGACTTCCCCGAAATGGCCCGCGAACGGACTGAGTTCACCCCGCCGGTCCGCATCCACCCCTCAGGCGCGCATCTGGTGATCTACCGGCTGGAGCAGAGCCGCCCCGAGATCCTCCGCATCCTGCACGCGCGCCGGGACCTGATGGCGTTCCTCTCGGAGTAACATCCGTTCCGGCCTTGCCATTTTCCGCACATCTGCTCTGATATGGCGCATGGACCCGCATCTCGACCCCCGGAAAACCGCCCGGCTGATCCAGCATCTGGAGGACCAGATGGAGCAGCTTCCGCCCAAGCTGAAGGCGGCGGCGAAATACGTGATCGACAACCCCGGCGACTTCGGCCTCGACACCGTGCGCACCTCGGCCCAAAGGACCGGCATCAGCGCCAACGGCTTTGTCCGCCTCGCCCAGCACCTGGGCTATGACACGTTCGAGGCCTTCCGCGCCCCCTTCCGCGCCGCCCTCACCACCGCGCATGAGGCAGACCTTGGCCAGGACTGGCTGGAGCGCATGGCCGGCGCAGGCCCCGCAGGCGCGCTGCAGGCGGCGGCGGCGCGCAACCAGCTCAACATCACCTCCCGCTCGCTGCGGCTGATGACGGCCGAGCGGACGCAAGCCATCGTCGGCACCCTCACCACCGCCCGCCGCAGCTATGTCACCGCCACCCGGTCATCCTACGCGCTGGCCTACTATTTCCACTACGTCGGCCGCATGGCCTTGCCCTCACTGGACCTCGTCCCCCGCCACATGGGGGCGGCGCTGGATGACCTTCTCGACATTGGCCCCGAGGACTGCCTGATCGCCATCACCTTCGCCCCCTACTCCGCCGGCACCATCCAGGCGCTGCGGCTGGCGGGGGAGCGCGGCGCATCGGTGATCCTGATCTCCGACAGCGAGGTGATCGCCCCCGGCATCCGCACCGATCACGTGCTGGCTGTCGCTGCCAACTCGCTGCATCCCTTCGGGGCTATCGGCGGCGCAATGGCGGTGCTGGAATGCCTGCTCACCCATTTGATCGACGCCGGCGGCGAAGACGCCCGGCGGCGGATCGAGGCCTACGACGCCCTGCGCCAGGACAGCGGCGCCTATTGGAGCGGCCCGAAACTGCCACGGGTCGGCGGCTGATCACTCCCCTCAGACGTCACCGTCAATAAACGGGTTCTGCGCCTCCCATTCATCCCGGGTAGCCCGCTTGTGATCGCCCTCCAGCCGCACCGATGCCATCGCCCGGTCGGCGTAGATCTCCGACCTGAGCGGCCACGCCAGCGCGGCATCAAACAGCCCCGGCATCAGATCATAGGGC
This sequence comes from Leisingera aquaemixtae, assembly GCF_006740765.1. GTDB lineage: Bacteria > Pseudomonadota > Alphaproteobacteria > Rhodobacterales > Rhodobacteraceae > Leisingera > Leisingera aquaemixtae. Next base: position 10,132 of record NZ_CP041164.1, on the reverse strand, counting down.
GCGCCGTCCTCATCCACGTCCCGCATCCACAGATGCGACCCGCATGTGCTGCAAAACGCCCGCTCCGCAAAGGCAGATGATTGATAGCGCGAGACCGGCCCCTCGACTGTGACCGCTTCAGCATCAGCCTCGAAACATAAGAACAGCCCGCCGCTCCAGCGCTGGCACATGCGGCAATGGCAGGCCCCGGCGCGCGGATCATGCGAGCCTTCAACACGGATCTTCACAGCGCCGCACAGGCAGCGGCCTTCCAGAACGTCACTCATCACAGACCTCCTTGCCGATGCGCCAAGGCTACAGCAATTCGGGTCTCAAAGGGAGGTTCCGCCCGGGTTAGAGCCGCAAATCTGCCTCTTCCGGCGCCAGCACGTATTTCAGGTCATAGACCAGCGCGCCCTCGGACCCCAAGGCGCGGATCGCTGCCGCACCCATGTCGCGGAACTCGGAATGCGCCACCGCCAGCACAATCCCCGCATAGGCCCCCTGCCCCGGCTCAGCCATCAGCGATATGCCATATTCCTCCTGCGCCTCCTGCGGGTCGGCATGGGGATCATGCACGTCCACCACAGCCCCGTACTGCTGCAGTTCCCGCACCACGTCGATCACCCGCGTGTTGCGCAGGTCCGGGCAGTTCTCCTTGAACGTCAGCCCCATTACCAGCACCCGTGCGCCCGCCACCGGCAGGCCGCGTTTCAGCATTGCCTTGACCATCTCACCGGCCACATAGGCGCCCATGCCGTCATTCAGACGGCGTCCGGCCAGCAGGATCTCCGGGTGGTAGCCCAGCTGCTCCGCCTTGTGCGTGAGGTAGTAAGGGTCCACCCCGATGCAGTGCCCGCCCACCAGACCGGGGCGGAACGGCAGGAAATTCCATTTTGTCCCAGCGGCTTCGAGAACCGCCTGGGTGTCGATCCCCATCTTGTTGAAGATCTTGGCCAGCTCATTCACCAGCGCGATGTTGATGTCCCGCTGGCTGTTCTCGATCACCTTCGCGGCCTCCGCCACCCGGATGCTGGCGGCCTTGTGGGTGCCCGCCGCCACCACCTCGCGGTAGAGCGCATCCACCCGCTCCGCCACCTCGGGCGTGGAGCCGGAGGTGACCTTCACCACATCCTTCAGCCGCCGCTGCTTGTCGCCGGGGTTGATCCGCTCCGGGCTGTAACCGGCAAAGAAATCCGCGTTGAATTTCAAACCCGACCGCGCCTCCAGCACCGGCACGCAGTCTTCCTCGGTGGCGCCGGGATAGACGGTAGATTCATAGATCACCAGATCGCCGGCTTTGAGCACCCCGCCAACAATGGCCGACGCCGCCAGCAGCGGGCGCAGATCGGGCCGGTGGCTGGCGTCCACCGGCGTCGGCACGGTGACGATGTAGATGGAGCACTCCGCAATCTCTGCCGGGTCCGACGTGAACTTCAGAAACTCCGCAGCAGCCAAGTCCTGCGGCTCCAGCTCTCGGGTGCGGTCCTCGCCCCGGCGCAGCTCCGCGATGCGGCCCGGATCAATGTCGAACCCGATGACCTCGCGGTGCTGCCCGAAGGCCGCCGCCAGCGGCAGCCCCACATAGCCAAGGCCGATGATACAGATCCTGTCCTGCGCGCCGTTCATTCCGGGCTGCTCCTTGTTCCGGCGGGCCGATTGTTCCAGGCCCCTGCCCGCCCACATAAGCCCCTGCCCCCAAGGGGTTCAACCATATGGGCCAAGTTTCGGCCTCACGCCTCCACAACAATGGCGGAGACTTCGCCATCCACATCGCGGCAGGCGGCCAGCAAGCGCGGCATCAGATGCGACATCACGTAATTCGCATGGAACCGGCTCGGCGCCTTCAGCACCAGCCTGCCCCCTGCCCGGCCCGCGCGCTCCAGCCCCTGCACCCAGGAGGCATAGTTGGCGGGATCCTCCGCATGCAGCACTGCCTTGGCCAGGCTCCATTCGCTGCCGTCCGACACATCCGGCGCAGGCGGCACCGCGCCGGGGCGCAGGGGCACCACATTCGGTGCCGGCTCGTCCGCCCCTTGCATCCGGTGCTCGAAGTCCGGTCCGACCGCGCCCCAGCGCTCCTCGGTGTCGGCCAGCAGCCGCTCCAGATCAATCCCGTATTCCGTCACCCGCCCGCGTGCGCCCTGGCGTTTCACCACCAGCCAGCCCATGCCGCGCAGCTTGGCCATCTCGCGCTTCACCGTGCGTTCATCGACATCCCACAGCCGGGCGATCTCCCGCTGCCCGACGGCCAGCTCATCGCGCTGCCAGTTGTAGCGCGCGGTCATCAGTGTCATGAAACGCAGAACCAGCTTCTGCGCCCCCTTGCCCTGGCCAAGCGCATAAGCCCCCATCGCCGTGAGGATGTCATATTTCAGCGCAGAGGCGTTGCGCCCCGCAGGCCGTTTGGCAAGCATTGCTGCCCCCGTTTCTCCCCCCTGCCCTCCTGGGCCGGGATGTGCTGCCTCAAGTGCTCCCGGATGGTTTGCCGGGAATTACGCTGGCCGGTTTGGCTCCGAACTCAACGCTATTCGTTTGTTGTACCCGATTTGCGTCCGGAATTCCGATTCTGTCAAGCGCCGGCGGGAATTGAATTCAGACCCAATCCCTTTTTCGAAAGAAAAATTGGTATCAATGGTATGGGGGGACATCTTGAGTGTCCCCTATTCTGGCAGAAATGTCCCCCAATCTGCAGTGTTCCGGCCTGGGGTGTCCCCCTAAATCTGGCGTCAGAACCCCAGAAAAACCCAATGAAACGAATCGTTTGGCCGGGGCCTTCCGAATCGCCCAGGCCCTTGTGCTGCTGGGCCTTTTGCAAATGTGTCCCCGCGGGGACAGGACGCTCTTTCCAACCATATTAGCTTTTGCGTTTTTTGCAAATTCGGCGTAAATGGATATTGAGGCTGAATTAGCGTCCGCAAAAAATGGGCGCTGTTAAAAACAACACCGTGTGAGGCTAAGGAGCAGCGATGTTTACGCACGAAGACCTGTCCAAGATGCAGGCCCAATCTCTCAAGATGCAAAGCTGGATCCGCCAGCAGACCTTCTCCCCCGAAATGGAAAAGACCCTGCGCCGGTTCTCCTCCTGGGAGGTGGCGGAGCTGATCTTCCGCGTCAACCAGTCGACCCTGCGGGGACGGCTCGCCACCGACCCCTCGCTGCCCCAGGGCCATGTCGAGGAGGACGGCCGCCAGCGCTGGTATTCGCTGGAGGAGATCAATGAGCTGCGCCGCCGCATCAAGATCAACCGCAAATCCCTGCTGCCCAAGCGCCCCGCGGGCAAACGGGCGCTGCGGGTGGCGATCTCCAACTTCAAGGGCGGCGCCGGCAAATCCACCGTTGCCCTGCACTTCGCCCATGCCGCAGCGCTGGACGGCTACCGGGTGCTGTGCGTCGACTTCGACCCGCAGGCCACCCTGTCGCACTCCATGGGCCTCAGCGACGTCACCGAGGATTACACCGTCTGGGGCATCATGGCCCGCGACCTGGTGCGCGAGACGGAACGGATGAACGCGGTATCGCAAGGCGCCGAGTCCGGCACCGCCCTGCCCCAGCGCCAGCTGCCCGACGCGATCACCGGCATGGGGCTGCAGGACCTGCGGGTCAGCGATTTCGTCAAGCCGACCAGCTGGCCGACCATCGACATCATCCCGTCGTGCGCCAACGCGGCCTTTGTGGAATTCGCCTCCGCCCAGTACCGCCACCTGAACCCGGAATGGTCGTTCTTCGCCGCGGTCTCCCGCTACCTCGACCAGCTGCCCGCGGAAGACTACGACCTGATGATCTTCGACTGCCCGCCCGCCATCGGCTACCAGTCGATGAACGCGGTCTTTGCTGCCGACATGCTCTATATCCCCTCCGGCCCCGGCTACTGGGAATATGACTCCACCACCTCCTTCATCGGCCAGCTCTCTGAGGCGCTGGAGGACCTGTCGGCGTTTAACGGCGTTGTCCCCGCGGGGACATTTGCCCTGCCAAAGGTTTTCCAGGACGTCCGCTTTCTCCTCACCCGTTACGAAAGCGGTAACGATTTGCACCGTGCGATGCGTTCGGCATTTATGAAGGTGTTCGAGGGCAGAATGACCGAGCACCCGATCGAGATGACACGCGCAGTCGAGCAATCGGGCCGCTTCCTGAGTTCCATCTACGAAATCGATTACCGGGAAATGACACGCGAAACCTGGCGCCGTGCGCGGGCGTCGTTTGATCAGGCCTACGATGAATTCAAGGCCTACGCGCTGGAAGCCTGGGAAAATCTGGAGGATGAGGCATGAGCAAACGCAGAGTCTTCGACATCGACTTCCCGACTGAACCGAACACCCCCTCTGAACCAAAATCCGTCCCCGCGGAGACCGCCGTCCAGAAGCCGGACCAGCGGATGCGCAAACCGTCTGAATCGCGCCGCGGGCCGATGGCCACCGCGATCTCCGAGAACGCCGATGCGTTGCGCACCCGTGCCGAGGCGGAAATGAAGATCCGCGCTGAGAACGACCGGCTCGCGCATGAGTTCGTGCGGCTGAAGAAGCTGGGCCTGGTGGTCGACCGGATTCCGATTGGCCGGATCGGCATGCAGAAGCTGGTCCGCGACCGCAAGGAAGGGCGCGATCCGGAGCTGGATGAGCTGAAGGCCTCCATCAAATCCATTGGCCTGTCGAACCCGATCCGGGTCGAGGAAAACGAGGACGGCACCTATGAGCTGATCCAGGGCTACCGCCGGATGCGGGCCTATCTGGAACTGCTCAGTGAAACGGGCGACGACATCTACAGCCATATCCCCGCGGGTTTGGTGGCCAAGGGCGACAGTCTGCAGAGCCTTTACCGCCGGATGGTGGACGAGAACCTGGTGCGCCGCGACATCTCCTTTGCCGAAATGGCGCAGCTGGCGCTGCGCTATGCCGAGGATACCGGCACCGGCGCGGAGACCATCGAGGATGCGGTGAACGACCTCTACGCCTCAGCGGGCCGGCAGAAGCGGATCTACATCCGCCATTTTGCCCAGGTGCTGAAGGCCGTGGGGGATGTCCTGAAACACCCGGAGGCCATCCCGCGGGCCTTGGGGCTGGACCTGAAGAAACGGCTGGAGGCCGATGCGATGAACGCCCAGGTGCTGCGCGACGCGCTGGCGCGGGTGAAGCCGCAGAACGAAGAGGCGGAGCTGGAGGTGTTGCGCAGCTTTGCCGAGGGCAAGCGCAAGAACGCCCCCCGCACCCCCGCTGCGCCGCGCGCCGGCGTCGCCAAGACCACCCTGCGCTGCACTGTCCCCGCGGGGACAGTCCGCTGTCAGGCGCGCGACGGCAAGATCGAAATGGCAATGGAGCGCGACTTCTCGGAGATCGACCGGCACAAGCTGGAAGATGCCATTGCAGCCTTCTTTGCGGCGCTGGAAGACCCGTCCTGAGCGGTTTGTCCCCGCGGGGACAGGTGACGAAAACAACCGGGGCCCGGCAGAAATGCCGGGCCCTTTTCCTATCCGCATCCGCAGTTGCGGGAGGTTTCCGCGCGCTGTCCCCGCGGGGACAGCCCGGGCGGCATGGCCCGCCGCAGCCCGCGGGGCAGGGTCTGATCAGGGGATTTCGATGGCATTTCGCGCTGCTGTCCCCGCGGGGACAAACCGGCGCGCAGGCGCCAAGGCCCGCTGATTTTCATGCGTTTCAGGGCCGCGGGCGCCACCTGTCCCCGCGGGGACAGCAAGATGAAACCAGGCGCCGCGTCACCAAAATGTGCGCCTGTCCCCGCGGGGACAGGCGGCGCAGCTTGCGGCGGCAGCGGACGGAACAGCCCCTCCAGCGCTTTGGCGCTCACCCGCCGGGCGGCTCGGTTGACCGCTGTGTAACGCCTGAACCCGGAGGTGTCCCCGCGGGGACAGGCAAAGATTTTCCTGACGGAACCGGGGCAGGCAAAAGAAAAGGCCCGGCGGAAGGGGCCGGGCCTTGGGTGTTTTCAGAGGCTGTCCCCGCGGGGACATGGCGGCGCTGGCCCGGGTCAGCGCCCGGTCAGTTCAGCACCTTGAATTCGATCCGCCGGTTCTTGGCCCGGTTCTGCGCGGTGTTGTTGGGCACCAGCGGCGTGGTCTCGCCATAGCCGACGGCCACCAGGCGCTCTGCCGGGATGCCGGTGGTTAGCAGATAGCTGTTGACCGCCGCCGCGCGTTTCTCGCTCAGCTGCATGTTCCAGGCTGATTTGCCCTGGCTGTCGGTGTGGCCGCCGACCTCGACAATCATGCCCGGGCAGCGGCGGATGATGTCCGACAGGCTGTCGAGGAAGTCGCGGGAGCTGGCGTCGAGCCGGGCGGTGGAGGGAGCGAAGTTGACGCTGCGGCCCTGCGACAGAATTTCGAACCGTCCGGTGCAGGCCTCGCGGCTGAAATCGCCGCTGGCCTCCAGCGCGGCGGCGGCGCCTGCGGTCACTGTCCCCGCGGGGACAGAAGCGGTGCCGGGCGCGGTGCGGTCAAACATCAGGTCCAGGCTGACCAGGCCCACGGGGGTGATGGTGACGCCCGCGGCTTCCTCCAGCTTTTCGCGTCCGGGGTTCAGCGCGAAGTCCTCCAGTTTGAGGATGACCGGCTGCACGGTGGCCACGGCAACGCGGTCGTTGCCCAGCAGCGTTACCGCCACCGGCACCATCAGCTGCGCCTCGATCCCGTGCAGCGACAGGGTGACCGGCAGCTCGATCTGTTTCCGCTGCACTGCAGAAAGGTCGGCGATCTGGTCCGGGCCGATGCGGGCGGTAATGGTGGCCTCGGGGTAGGTGAAGGTTTCAAAGAACAGGAACCGCATCCGCACGTTGCGCAGGTCGATGGACGTGTCGACGGAATCCAGCGCGATGCGGATTTCGGCGTCGCCCTGTTCGGAGATGCTGCCGGAGAAGGCGGCGAAGCGGCTCGATTCCGCAATGCTGCCTTTTTTAATGGATATGAAGCGGATGGCGGAGGATTCCGCGTTGAGCTGCCAGCCGTGCTCAAACGGGCCTGAGGCCAGAGCTGGACGGAGGATTAGGAGAAAAACCGTTAATATTGAAAGGGTTAAGCGGAGCATGCGCGATCCATTCGGGTTGGCGGACGTGGAGTCCCGGCCCGCGGGCAGGGACGGAAGATGTCCCTGCAGTCTAACAGCAGGGTTGCTGCCGGGTGCAAGGGACGCGATAGTTTGGTAACGAAATACCCTTAATAATTGGGAAGCTGCCCCGGGCACGGTAACCGGGGCAAGGAAGTGGAGCAGGTGCGTGCGAATTTTCGGGATGTGGATCCGGCTGGCGGTTCTGGCCGCCGCGGTGCTGGGCCTTGCCAGGGCCGCCTGGGCGGAGGAGCGGCTGGCGCTGGTGATCGGCAATTCGGCCTACGGGTCGGTGCAGCCGCTGGACAACCCGGGGCGCGATGCCCGGCTGATGGCTGAGACGCTGGAGCGGCTGGGCTTTGACGTCACCCTGGCGGTGGATGCGCCGCAGCTTGAGATGAAGCGCGCCATCGCCCGGTTCGGACGCAAGCTGCGCGGGGCAGGGCAGGATGCGACCGGCCTGTTCTACTATGCCGGCCACGGGGTGCAGAGCTTTGGCAGCAACTACCTGCTGCCGGTCGATGTGGCGCTGTCGGATGCCGCCGATCTGGACCTGATGGCGGTGGAGGCGCAGTCGGTCTTGCGGCAGATGGCCTCGGCCCGCAACCGCACCAATATCGTGATCCTGGATGCCTGCCGCAACAACCCGTTTAAGGCGGTGGCGGATCTGAACGAAAGCGGCCTGGCGGAGATGAAGGCGCCGACCGGGACCTTCCTGGCCTATGCCACGGCACCGGGGGAGGTGGCGCTGGACGGCGAGGGGGAGAACAGCCCGTTCACCGAGGCGCTGGCGCGCGAGATCGTGGTGCCCGGGGCGCCGGTGGAGCAGGTGTTCAAACAGGTGCGCCGGGCGGTGCTGGAGCAGAGCGGCGGCGGCCAGACGCCCTGGGACACGTCCTCGCTGGTGAGTGACTTCACCTTTGCCGCGGCAGAGCCGGAGGCGGTGATGAGCGCCGCGGAAATCGAAGAGGCGCAGATCTGGCGTTCGGTCAAGGCGTCGCGCGACACGATGCAGATCATGCTGTTCCTGCGCGGCTACGGCAGCGGCAAATATGCGGATGAGGCGCGGGCGCTGCTGGCCAGCCTGATGGAAGAGGAGCTGCACGGCGGCACAGGCGCTGCGGTTGCGGCCGCACCGGCCGCTCCGGCGGAGCCTGCGCCTGCGCCCGCTGCTGCGGATGCCGAGACGGCGATGTTCCAGGCGGCGCAGGGCGATGGCAGCAAGGCGGCCTATGAGGCCTATCTGATGGCCTACCCTGAGGGCCGGTTTGTTGAAATGGCCGCCGCCGAGGTTGCGGCGCTGGCCGCCGGGGCAGGCCAGGACCCGCAGGCAGGCACGGAGGCCCCGCCAGCAGCGGCTGAGGACGCGCCTGCAGCGGTGGCGCTGGTGGAAACCGGGCCGATCACCTTTGCCAGCCCGCTGGATACTGATGCGGCGGCGATCTCCGGCCTGACACTGGCCGAGGCGGTGACCCGCTCGCCGTCCTTCCCGCCGGTCGACGGGCTGCCGGAAAGCTATTGGAAGGACCAGTCCTGCAGCAGCTGCCATCAATGGACGCGGGAGCGGCTGTGCACGCAAGGAAACACGTACCTGAGCCTCAACATGCAGCGCTCGCTTGGCAAGCAGCATCCGTTTGGCGGGGCGCTGAAACAGGCGCTGAAGAGCTGGGCCGCGGGCGGCTGCCAGTAAGGTTTGCGGGCTTTGATCCAGCAGGGCAGGGGAGGGCTCCCGCCCGTGCAGGCGCATTTGAAAATGCACCGTCCCGGTTGGGCGTGGCGCTGTGCTGCGCACAGCGCGGGGCGAACCTTCGGAAAGGCAGCGCATTCGCTGAATGGCTTTTAGGGCGTCGTTGCTGAGTGGCACTTAGGGCAGATGCCAAAGTCTATGCCGCCTTCGTCCGCCCTTGAGGGGTGGCGCGCGGCGCGTCAGCGCAGCGCCGGACCCAAGGCCGCCAAGGCCTGGCGGCGTCAGCCGCGGGCCTGCGGGCGCGGGAGGCCCCCGCGTCCGGACGGTGTCAGGGGGCGTGGGTTGTGATCAGGAAATAGACCCATTCGCCTTTGAAATCAGGGTGTTGGATGCGGGCCGCTGCCACCTGGGCGCGCAGGAAATCCAGGTAGGGCGCGGCAGGTTCGCTGAGCGGGCGGGTGCCTTCATACAGCGGGTGCGAGGCGGCGAAGGCGACGGCGATTTCCTGGCCGTAGGGCGGGCCGACGGTGATGTGCAGGCCGGCGTCTCCCGGACCCTTGGCGCCCACGCGCAGGGCGCTTTCAGGGGCGGCTTCTGCCAGCGGCGCCAGATCGTTGGGACTGAGGTGCAGCACCGCGCCGCCGGCGTCGAAATAGTCCACATACACATAAGCCGGATAGTCCGGGGCGGTGAGGTCGAAGAACAGCCGCTCGCCGCCGGAATAGTCGAGCACCCGGGCATGGGCGTCCGCGCCGACCAGCAGCGGGTTGGTGATCTGGTCGGTGCTTTGCGGCAGGCCGACGCGGGAGATCCCCGCCAGCGCGCCGCATTGCGGGCGGGGCAAGAGGCGCATCTGGTCGGAGACGGTGATATCGGCGCCCATCTGCGCTTGCAGCGCGGCCAGAATGGGGCTGCGCAGCCCGTCCTCGGGCAAGTGGCCGCGCAGCTCCAGCGTGGCGGTTTCAGGAACAAACGCGGCTTGCAGGCGGGAGCAGGGGACAGCGGCGAGGATGCCGGAGATGCCGTCGCGCAAGGGATCGCCACCGGCCACGGCATCGCCGGGCTGCATGAAGGACTGAAAAGCGGCGAGGGAGACCGGGTCGATGCCGCCGCTGCCGCCCTGGAACGCCAGCGCGGCCTTGATGCGGGGCGGGTCCGGGAGGGCCGCGGGCGTTTGCCGGGCGGGCAGCGCGGTCTGCGCCAGCGGTGCGGAAACGGGCTGCGCCTCGGGGCTGGGCTGGCTGGCTGGAGGCGTCTGCGGCAGGGCCGCCGCGTTTGTTTGTGCGGTTGCGGCGGCACTCAGCGGTGCGGGCGCGTCAGTCAGCGCGATGGCGGCTTCTGGTGCGGCGGCCAGCAGGACGGGGGCCGCGGCGGCGGCCGCGGCCGGTTGCACCGCTGCCGGGGCCGGGACCGC